>CAYOHO010000574.1:0-1507 GCA_964403755.1 uncultured Oscillospiraceae bacterium | reverse complement strand
GGGGTTGCTCCAGGTGGGACGGTCCCCAGATCTTGTTCAGGATATGACGGTGGGTCAGCACCTTACCGGCCTGGCCGATAAACAGCTTGAGCAGATCATATTCAGTCGGAGTGAGTTGCACATCAACACCTTTGACCAACACCCGCCGCAGCTCAAGATTCACCTCCAGATCATCCCGCACAAAGGTCGGCTCCGGGGTCAGCTGCTGGGCACGGCGCAGACTGGCTCGCATCCGGGCCAGCAGTTCTCCCACACCAAACGGCTTGGTCAGATAATCATCTGCCCCGGCATCCAGGGCTGCGATCTTATCCTCCTCCCGCTCCCGCACTGAAAGCACGATGATCGGCACCTGTGACCACTCGCGAATCCTCTTGATCACTTCAATCCCATCCAGATCCGGCAGTCCCAGATCAAGCAGGATCAGGTCAGGGCGGATACTTGCCGTAACCGACAGACCGGCATGGCCATGCTCCGCCTCATGCAGCGAAAACTCCTCGCTGGACAACACCGTCCGCAGAAATCGGCGAATAGCCACTTCATCATCAATAATCAGGATTCGCGGGAGGTTCTCTCCCGTAACATCGGCTGTCATATCGGTTATTCCCTTCCGGCAAGGCTGTTAATCTACAAAAGCAGTTTACCGCAGAGGGCGCAGAGGAACACAGTGTAAAATCAGTAAGATGACAATAAATGCAAATACATCGCGCTATCTATTGTAGTGTTTTTAATGGCCTCTTATGTTAGCTCTGCGGACCTCTCAGTCCTCTGCGGTAAAAATTGTTTTCAGATTTAACGGTAACCGTATCCGCATCACCAGCCCGCCGCCAGACCTGTTTTCAGCCTTGATCGTGCCGCCATGGGCCTCAACAATCCCCTTGCAGATCGAAAGCCCCAGACCGGTCCCCCCACCCCTTCAGGCACCGGAATCCGGTAAAACTTGTCAAACACCCGCTTCAGATCCTGATCCGGCACACCCGGTCCACGGTCGGCTATTTCCAGGATTACGCAGCCCCGTTCAAGGGAGGAGCTGATCTCAATACTACTCTCAGCCGGGGAATATTTCAGCGAGTTATCCAACAGGTTCACCAGCACCTGGGTCATTAACACCAGATCCAGCGGCACCAGCGGCAGGTCATCCGGCAACCTGATCTGGATCTGGCGACTTCCCACCCGCTGTTTAACGGCAGCCATGGCACAACCCACCAGATCCTGTATATCAGACAGTTCACGGTTCAGCCTGATTGCGCCTGCCTCAATCCGGGTCATATCCAGCAGATTGCCCACAAAACGGTTCAGCCGTTCTGCCTCACCGGCAGCGGTATCCAGCAGCTCGTTACGGGTCGCTTCAGAAAAATGGACCCCTTCATCCCGCAGGCTGGCCAGCACGCCGGTCACCGTAACCAGCGGAGTACGCAGATCATGGGAGATGGAGTTCAGCAGCGCCCGTTCAAGGTTCTCCCGCGCCTGAAGGATCTGAGCCTGTTCAGCCTGACGGGAAAACTGGACC
>CAYOHO010000573.1:0-1507 GCA_964403755.1 uncultured Oscillospiraceae bacterium | reverse complement strand
CGCTCGCTGCAGAGCTTCGTCGGGCCGGAAGTCGAGGGCGTCCGCTGGGTGGTCGACGCCTGGATCATGGCCGGCATCCTGATCGTCAACTCGATCACCGTTACCCTCGGCGTCTTCGGCATCATGATCGACGACGAGAACCGGAAGCGCCTGAGCGGCTTCCTGGTCGCGCCGGTCAGCCGCGGCAAGCTGGTGGCCGGTTACCTTGTAGCCGCCATTGTGGTCGGCATCCTGCTCAGCGTGCTGGCCCTCGTATTGGCCGAGATCTATATTCTGTCCAACGGCGGCGGCCTGCTGACCCTGTTCGGCCTGCTCAAGGTTCTCGGCCTGCTGGTCTACAATGTCATTTCCTCGGCCTGCCTGGTGTTCTTCATTGTTTCCCTGATCCACACCGCCAGCGGCTTCTCGACCTTCAGCACCATTCTGGGCACGATCATCGGCTTCATCACCGGCATCTACCTGCCAATCGGCGTCCTGCCGGAGGCACTGCAGACGGTGGTCAAATTCGTGCCCGCCACGCACGCCGCCGCCCTGATGCGCCAGCTGATGATGGAAGAAGCCCTGGCCAAGGCGTTTGTCAACATGCCGCCGCAGGCCTACGACGAATTCACCACCGTATACGGTGTGCGGATCTTCGCGAATACCCGGGAGATCCTGCCGCCGGTCATGCTGCTGGTGATCGGCGGATCGGGTCTGCTGTTTCTGGTTATTTCGATTTTCACCATGAGCCGGCGTAAACTGGGGTAAGGGGTCACGGCATCTTCCGATAAAAATCCCGATAGCGTGACGGGACAATCTGGTACTTGCTCCGGAAGGCCTTGCTGAACGATTTCAAATCGGCGAAGCCTGATTCCCGCGCCGCTGCGGTCACGGATGCGCCCTGCAGGAGCAGGAGCGCCGACTGGTGCAGCCGGAGGCGCAGCAGGTATTGATGCGGCGTGATCCCAATATCCCGGCGGAACAGACGGATGAAATGCTGCTCCTGCCAGCCGGCCAGCCGGCTGAGCTCGCCGACCGGCAGCGGCCGCCGGTAGCTTTCCTGGATCTGGCGGACCGCCTTCAGGATTTCCGGCCGCGGCGCCGGCAAGACGATCGTTGCCGCCAGCCAGTTGCTCAGCGCGTTCAACAAGCTCTGCAGGACGGCCAGACTGTCGCCGGCGCGCATCTCGGCGGCCATGGCCGCCAGCAGGTGATCGAGGAAGCTGCCCGGTTCGACTGGCAAGTCCAGCACGCCCCGGAGAACCAGCGGGAAAAAGCTGGCGTGGATGTACAGGCAGCATAACGGATCGGCCGGATCATGTCGCATCTGGTAGGGGATATTCTCCGGAAACAGGTAAAGGTGCCCGGGCGTAAGGGCCAAAGTACCGGCCGCGCTGCGATAGACCGCACCGCCGCCGGTCACCTGGTAGATGCGCGAATAACCCGGGCCATGCGGCTCGTTGACTTGCCAGTCGGCCGGGCAGCGGATGTTGCCGTGCCAGCTGATCGGGCCGGCGTCAGGCATGGC
>CAYOHO010000572.1:0-1510 GCA_964403755.1 uncultured Oscillospiraceae bacterium | reverse complement strand
ATAATAACAGAAGGTCGGCAGCTCGATACCGGCTTTGCGAATGACCGCGAGGATGTTCTGCTCGCCCTCGATCTCCACCGGCATGTTGTCTATCATCATAAACTCTGTGCTCACGGTGTCAGTCCTCCCTTATCGCTTTGAACGGACAGGTCTCGATACAAGCGCCGCACTTGATGCATTTTGCTTGATCGATCACAAACGGTTCCTTAATCTTGCCGGAAATCGCGCCGACCGGACAGGCGCGCGAACATTTGGAACAGCCGCGGCAGAGGGCCGGATCGATCAGGATCGTTTTGAGCTTCTGACAGTTTTTCGCCGGGCAGCGTTTTTCCCTTACATGCGCTTCATATTCGTCACGGAAATATTTGATCGTGCTGACCACCGGTAGCGGTGCCGTCTTACCCAGTCCGCAGAGCGCGGTGGAAGAAATCGTATCCGCCAGTTCCAGCAGCATATCCAAATCCTCAGGCTCTCCCTGGCCGGCCACGATCCGTTCCAAAATCTGCAACATCCGTTTGGTCCCTTCTCTACAGGGGACACATTTGCCGCAGGACTCGTTCTGGGTAAAATTCATGAAGAAGCGGGCCACTTCCACCATACAGGTGTGTTCGTCCATAACCACCAGACCGCCGGAGCCGATCATCGCGCCGGCTTTTTTCAACGAATCAAAGTCCAGCGGCAGGTCGAGATGTTCCTGGGTCAGGCAACCGCCAGACGGTCCGCCGATTTGTACGGCCTTGAACCCGGCCCCGCCACGGATGCCGCCACCGATATCAAAGATGACTTCGCGCAGCGTCGTGCCCATCGGCACTTCGATCAAGCCGGTATTTTCAATATTGCCGGTCAGGGCAAATGCTTTGGTTCCAGGACTCTTCTCCGGTCCGATCGATTTGTACCAGGCCGCCCCCCGGTTGATAATCAGCGGCACATTGGCAAAGGTCTCCACGTTGTTCAGGACCGTCGGCTTGCCATACAGTCCCTGTTCGACGGTGCGCGGCGGTTTGACTCTCGGCATGCCGCGTTTTCCTTCAATCGAAGTCGTCAATGCGCTGCCTTCGCCGCAAACAAAAGCGCCGGCGCCTTTACTGATTTTTACATCAAATGCTCTACCGGAACCGAGGATGTTATCGCCAAGCAAGCCAAAATTGCGGTTTTGGGCGATCGCGGTTTCCAGCCGCTGGATCGCCAGCGGGTACTCGGCCCGCACATAAATGTAACCATACGCCGCACCGCAGGCAATGCCGGCAATCATCATCCCTTCCAGCATCCGGTGAGGATCTCCCTCCATGACGCTACGGTCCATGAACGCTCCGGGGTCGCCCTCATCGCCGTTACAGACGACAAATTTGACTTCCGATTTCTGCCGCTTGACCTGCGACCATTTGCGCCCGGCAGGGTAACCGCCGCCGCCACGTCCGCGCAGATTGGACTCGTCAATCACTTTGACAATTTCATCTGGACTCATCTCAAACAGCGCCTTCTCAAACGCCTTGTATCCGCCGATCGCCAG
>CAYOHO010000571.1:0-1510 GCA_964403755.1 uncultured Oscillospiraceae bacterium | reverse complement strand
CCGACCAGGCCGTGCGCCAGGCGGCCGACCTCGGCCTGGGTGACAGGCTGCGACCGCTTCTGGAAGTACTTGCCGACCATCGCGGCTGCATTCTTGTCGGCAAAGCTGCCGATTGTGCCGGCACGGAAGGTATGGCTCGAGCCGAACATCTCCTCGATGAAGCGGTGGGCGCGCGGCTGGTAGTCGCCGGAGAAGTTGAGGTCGATATCCGGCTGCTTGTCGCCGTTGAAGCCAAGGAACGTCTCGAACGGGATGTCCTGGCCTTCGCGCAGCAGCGCGGCGCCGCACTCCGGGCAGTCACGCGGCGGCATGTCGTAGCCGGAGCCAAAGCTGCCGGTTGGCATGAACTCGCTGAAATGGCAGGCCGGGCAGACATAGTGCGGCTGCAGCGGATTCACTTCGGTGATACCGCACAGTGTCGCCGCCAGCGAGGAGCCGACGGAACCACGTGAACCGACGATATAGCCGTCTTCATTCGACTTCTTCACCAGATGGTGGGCGATGTAGTACATGATCGCAAAGCCGTTGTCGATGATCGACTTCAGCTCCTGGTCGATGCGCTTCTGCACGGTTTCGGGCAGCTCGCCGTCGCGCCCGTACATGGCCTGCGCCGTGCGGCTGACGATCTCGCGCACCTGGTCGGCCGCTTCCGGGATGATCGGCGGGAACGAGCCGTCCGGGAACGGCTTCATCTCCGGCTGGATCTGGGCGGCAATGCGTCGCGGCGCCTCGATGACGACCTCCCGGGCCTTCTCCTGGCCCAGGTAGGAAAAGGCTCTGAGCATCTCGTCCGTCGTGCGGAAATAGAGCTCGGCCTGCTGGTCGGCATCGTCATAGTCCTGGTCGGCCTGCAGGATGCGGCGGTAGACTTCGTCGCGCGGCTCGAGGAAATGGACGTCGCAGGTGGCGCAGGTCGGGCGGCGCGTGCGCTCGCCAAGGCGGACCACCAGCCGGTTCAGGTTCTCCAGGTCGGATGTCTGGTGCAGACCGCTGTCGGGGTTGCGCAGATAGAAGCTGTTGTTGGTCAGCGGCTGGATCTCGAGATAGTCGTAGAAGCGCGCCCGGTTCACCAGCTGCGGCGAGTCGAGCCCGGCGAGAGCCTGCTCGAGGCTGTTGCCGGCCTGCCGGTAGAGGCTGACGATGCCCTGGAAGACCTCGCCCTGCTCGCAGGCGCTGCCCAGGAGCAGGCCGGCGCGGAAGTAGGCCAGCAGGCTGCGCGGGATGCGCGGCCGGCGGTGGAAGTGGCGCGTATGCGACTCGGAGACGAGCCGGTACAGGTGGTAGAGTCCCAGGGAATTCTGCACCAGCAGCACGATGTGGAACACCGGACGGCGGTTTTCGACAATCGCCTCGGGCGGCAGATGGCCGGCCTGGGCATTGAGCTCTTCCAGGGTGGGCAGCGCGGCGCGACCATCCTCGGCCGGTATGATGGCCCGGTCGACCAGGCTGGCGAAGATGCGGCCGCAGGTCAGCGCGTCGTCCAGCGCCCGGTGGTGACGGCCCAGGTCAA
>CAYOHO010000570.1:0-1511 GCA_964403755.1 uncultured Oscillospiraceae bacterium | reverse complement strand
GACCACCGGCACATCGGCGGGAACGAACTGTGGCAGGAGGCTCACGTAGAACACCCCGACCTTGGGATTGAGCAGATTCGTCAGCAGACCGCGCAGGAACCAGCGCTCGCCACGCACGAGCGGCGGATCGTCTGCGGGCAGCGTCGGGAGGCTCTTGAGCGCGCCAGAGATCAGCTTCCAGCCGAGCCAGAGCAGATAGGCCGCGCCCGCGATCTGCAGCAGGGTGTAGGCGAGTCGGGAGACCGCGAGCACCGCGCCGAGCCCGAGGGCCGCGATCAGCCCCCAGATCAGCACGCCGGTCACGATGCCGCCGCCCGCCCTCATCGCCTTGCGCCCCCCTTCCACAGCCGCCGTGCGAAGTACCAGCGCCGCGTCCAGGCCGGGGGTCAAGGTGAGCAGCAGCGCCGTCAGCGTGAAGCCCAGGATCGCAGTCGATACATCCATTGGGGGATCTCCGTCAGAGCACAGACAAGTCCAGTGACTCGCTGTACGTCGTCGATTCGATGGTCTTGACGATGGCCTGGCCGCAGATCACTGCGCCACGCGCCGCGTCGTAGGTCAGGCTCGGCGCGCCGTACAGCGCCCAGCCGCTGTTCAGGGCCGCCGTGACGCGGTGGCAGAACGCAGCGTCGTCGATGCCGGTCAGGTAGCGATACGCGAGCATGCTCATGGTCCCGGTCGATTCGATGCCGGCATCTGGACGCGCAGCCCCGCTCCGAATGCCTGCAGCAGATGCCAGCCGGTGTCCCAGTCGCCCAAGCCGCTGGCTGCATTGATATGCCCGAGGGCGCCGACTTCCACGCATCCCGCAGCCCAACCCATGGCCATGTGCCGGGCGTGCTGCAGCGAGCCATAGGGGTCGTCGCTGCTGGCGACCACCAGCGCGGGAAACGGCAGGGGTTCGGTCGGTGGCGGGCCGAACTCGCTCGCCTCGCCCGGAAATGCCGGTGCGCCGGGGTCAGGGGCGGCAACGAGGAAGGCGCCCCGGACCTGGGCGATCCGATGCTGGATGTCTTCCCCGATTCCCGGCCGCGATGCCCAGTGCGCGACGAGCAGGCACGAAAGGCTGTGTGCGACCAGGACGACGGGCGCGCCGCACTCGTCGATGGCCGCATCGAGTGCCTGCAGCCAGTCGGCCAGGTCCGGCCTGTCCCAGTCGGCAGGCTGGAATCGCCGGCCATGCTCCTGGCGCGACGCCCAGCGCGTCTGCCAATGCTCCGGCCCGGAATTGCCGATACCGGGAAGCATCAAGAGGCGAACGGTCTGAAGGTGGCTCATGGTGGCGTGCGCGGATATCCGGAGTGACGTTGTCTGGCTGGAAACCTTAAGACCGATGCGTCGAATTGCCGAGTGAGAAGGTCTCAGCAAACGTCGAGAAAAGCTCAATGGTCAGCTGGAATGGCCTTGGCTATCGTCGAATTGCACTTCCTTCACAACCGACGAAGAAGCCCCCCCGAGTTCGCCATGTCCGATATCTCGCTCCTGATTTCCTACGTCCTGGCGGCCTGGCT
>CAYOHO010000569.1:0-1516 GCA_964403755.1 uncultured Oscillospiraceae bacterium | reverse complement strand
GGTACCTCTTCATATGCTGAGGCAAGTGTGGTTCCGGGCTTGTCTGGCACCAGCTTTGTAAGCCTGATGGCTTCCGGGAGCGGCAGCTTCTGGACCCTCGCCACATCCCTGATGGCCATCTTGGCGGCCATTGTGCCGAAGGTAATTATGTGTGCAACCCTGTCGTGACCATACTTATTCACCACGTACTGAAGCACCTTCTCGCGCCCGTCCTCATCGAAGTCAATGTCTATGTCAGGCATGGAGATGCGGTCAGGGTTGAGGAACCTCTCGAACAGGAGGTTATATTTTATCGGGTCAATGTCTGTTATCCGAAGCGCATAGGCGACAACGCTGCCGGCTGCCGAGCCGCGGCCGGGGCCAACCCATACCCCCATCTCGCGTGCTGCCCGCAGGAAATCCTGCACTATCAGGAAGTAGCCCGGGAAGCCCATCCCTTTAATGACTGAAAGTTCGAAGTCTATCCTTGCCTCTACCTCCGGGGTGATTGTATCCCATCGCTCTGCGGCACCCTTCAAAGTCAGGTGCCTGAGGTAATCATCCTTGTCAGAAAACTCCTCCGGTATTGAGAAATCAGGCATGATAGGTTCACTGTTGAGCCTGTACTCTTCGATCCTGGAAGCGATCTCGAGGGTGTTGCCCAGTGCTTCGGGCATATCGGCAAAGATTGCAGCCATCTCGTCGCCGCTCTTCAGGTACTCCTGCTTCGTATAGCGAAGCCGTTTGGGATCGTCTATGTCCTTTCCGGTGTTAAGGCAGATGAGCCTGTCATGTGCCTCTGCCTCGTCCTGCCTGATGAAGTGGACGTCATTGGAGGCGATGATTTTTATGTTGTGCTTTGCAGCAAGATCCCGGTATGCGGCTATAACCCTCTGCTGCAGGGGGAAGACTGTAACGTCAGCAGTGGGGTCCGTAGTTTCGTGGCGCTGTACCTCGAGGAAGTAGTCATCGCCGAATATCTCCTTATATGAAAGGATGGCTTCTTCAGCAGTGCGGATGTTACCTGAGAGGATCTCCTGTGCCGCCTCGCCGGCGATGCATGCCGAGGAGGCGATAAGCCCTTCGCTGTGCGCGCGGAGGAGCTCCTTGTCGATTCTTGGCTTGTAGTAGAATCCCTTTATCCATGCCTGTGAGACAAGCTTGACCAGGTTATGGTACCCGGTTTTGTTTTTTGCAAGGAGGATGAGGTGGTCACCGGAGCGGTCCTCGACGGAGGTCTTGTCCTCGAGGCTTGTGCGGGCAACGTATATCTCGCAGCCCAGGATAGGTTTCAGCCCGGCGGCTGTGGCGGCATCGTGAAACTCCTTTGTGCCGAACATGTTTCCATGGTCGGTGATGGCCAGGGCTTCCATACCGAGCTCCTTCGCCCTGCGGACAAGTGACTTGACAGCTGATGCGCCGTCAAGGATTGAATATTGTGTATGTACGTGTAAATGAACAAATGAGGACATGATAGAGGGATTTGCGCCTGTGGTGGCTCCGGAAACAAAAATATCAAAAAGCTCCCTTTCCGTTC
>CAYOHO010000568.1:0-1522 GCA_964403755.1 uncultured Oscillospiraceae bacterium | reverse complement strand
CACGTTCGCCGTCCGGCCGCACCGCGGCAAGGGCAGCCTGCCGCCCAACCCCTTTCAGCCGCCGGAACGCTTTGCCGCCGGCCTCCTGGACCTGCTGCCTGCCAAAGCGCGAGCCTATTCCCAGGCGTACGGTTCCGGCGCGCTGCTGATCGTGATCATGGATTCCGACCAGGAACAGCCGGAAAAGG
Source organism: uncultured Oscillospiraceae bacterium (assembly GCA_964403755.1). GTDB lineage: Bacteria > Bacillota > Clostridia > Saccharofermentanales > UBA5734 > JAXGXQ01. The sequence continues at coordinate 1,334 of CAYOHO010000568.1, read as the reverse complement.
TCTTCGGTGAAATCCAGAGCATCCTCACCCGCTTCGCCGGCGGGCTGCCCCATGTCATCGGCATCTCGGTCGAGGAAATGGAAGCCTGGCTGCTGGGCGACCAGAAGGCGATCCTGGCCGCCTACCCGAACGCCAGCTGTGCGGTCCTGTCCACCTATCGCCAGGACAGCGTCTGCGGTACCTGGGAGGTCCTGGCCCGCGCCCTTCTCGGCCGCCAGGCCGAGCGGGTCATCCGTCTCGGCTACCCGGTGGTCGGACAGTACAAGCATGAATGGGCGCAGCGGATCGCACCGCAGCTGGATCCCCGGCGGAACCACTCGCCCAGCTTCCGCCGCTTCAGCCACGCCCTGGACCGCATCCTCACCCAGGCGGAGCAGTCGGAACAAGCGGTGCAGGCAGAACAGGTGCCCCGGCTGTGAGCGCCGGCAGCCTTCCGCCGCTGTGCGAGCCCGTGCGGGCCGCCTACGTCCATGTCCCCTTCTGCGTCCGCAAGTGCGCCTACTGCGACTTTGCCTCCTATGCCGGCTGCCTCGACCAGCTGCCGGCCTATGTTGCCGCCCTGGAGCGGGAGATTGCACTGGCTGCAGCCGCTGCCCCGCCGGGCCTGCGTTCGCCGCTGGCCACGGTCTTTCTCGGTGGCGGCACGCCAAGCCTGCTGACACCGGCTGAAATCGGACGCATCCTCGATTCCCTGTCCAGAGGCTTCGGCTTCACGCCGGACGCGGAGATCAGCGTCGAAGCCAATCCGGGCACGCTCGACCGGCGCCGCATGGCCGAGTACCGGCAGGCTGGCTGCAACCGGATCAGCATCGGCATCCAGTCCCTTGCGCCGCACCTGCTGGCGACACTGGGCCGCATCCACAGCCCCGATGAAGCCGTCGAGGCTCTCCGGGCGGCCGATGCCGCCGGATTTGCCCGGATCAGCGCCGACCTCATGTTCGGTCTTCCGGGCCAGACGCTGGCCGATGTCTCCGATACCGTCGCCCGTGTCCTGGCGCTGCCGGTCACGCATCTGTCCTTCTACAGCCTGTCGCTGGAACCGGGCACCCCTTTCCATGAGCGGTACAGCCAGCATCCGGAATGCCTCCCGGACGACGAGACCGAGCGGGCCCAATATGCCTGCCTGGCCGATGCAGCCCGGGCAGCCGGCCTGCACCATTACGAGATCAGCAATGCGGCCTGCCCCGGCGAGGAATGCCGCCACAACCTCGTGTACTGGCATGCCGGGCCCTACCATGGCTTCGGCGCCGGTGCCCATGGCTATGTCGGCGGTGTGCGCCGCGGCAACGTCGACACGATCCCGGATTATCTCAAGCGGATCGCCGCAGCCGATG
>CAYOHO010000567.1:0-1525 GCA_964403755.1 uncultured Oscillospiraceae bacterium | reverse complement strand
CCTGTATTGAAACGGGCGCCGGGGCGACCGCTCCCCCACCGCACGCCGCCCGGGCGCCGCTACGTTTATGGACAGGCGATGTCAGCGCTGGACTTCCAGTTCGGCGTTGAGGCGGCGGACCGTCCAGATGACCTGCAGCACAATGATCGCGATCAGGGCGCCGGCAGCGTCGACAAAAAAGTCGGACCATTCGTTGGCCCGGCCGGGTACGACCGACTGGTGCCACTCGTCCGAGGCGGCATAGAGCAGGCAGAAGACCAGGGACACGGCGGCATTGGACAGGTCCGTGACCTGGACGAGCCGGAAGGCTGTCGCAACCAGTAGCGCCAGCACCAGAAACAGGCTGCCGTGGGCGAACATGCGCAGGATGCCGTTGAAGGCGTCAACCGCCGCCGAGTCGCCGCCCCGCCCGACAAGGGTGAGCAGCCGCTCGGCAACCATCTGGCTGAGGGCGCCGGACTGGCTGCCCGGCTGGTTCGAGAAGAAGAAGATCAGGCCCATCCAGGCGACAACCGCCGTCCAGGAGCCAATCACATACAAGGGATAATGCTTGATCTGGTTGTTTTCCAGAAACATGACGTGTCAGTCCTCCTTGCCATTCCGGGCCTGGACAGGCCCGTGGAGAACGCGCTTGCGTTGGTCAGCCGCGTCCTTCGGGCATTTCCGGTGTACGGGCCAGCGGCGGCAGGATGCCGTCCTGCTCCATGCGCGCCCGCACGTCGGCCAGGTCGGCGAACAGCTTGCCGCGCTCGCGGTTGTTGCGCAGGATGTAGGCCGGGTGCAGGGTCGGCATGATGTGGTAGCCGCCCTTCTCGATCCACTGGCCGCGCACCTTGGTGATGCCGTCGTTCATGCCGGTGAAGTACTTGAACGCCGTCGCGCCCAGCAGGACGATGTACGTGGGCTTGACGAAGCGGAACTGGCGGGCAAGCAGCGGCCGGCAGGCCTTCGCCTCGTCCGGCGTAGGGACACGGTTTTCCGGCGGCCGGCACTTGACGATGTTGGCGACGTGGAAGCTGTCGGCCGGGAAGCCGAGGGCCGTCAGCAATAGGTCGAGCAGACGGCCGGCCTGGCCGACGAACGGCTTTCCCTGGATGTCCTCTTCAGCACCCGGGCCCTCGCCGATCAGCATCAGCGGCGCGCGGACGGCACCCCTGAAGACGACGGTGTTGCGGCGAGTATTGCCGAGGCTGCAGCCGCGGCACTGCTCACAGTCCTCGACGAACCTTGGCCAGGTGTCCCTGGCCGGGCCCGCCGTCTGACGGTCGATATCTGTTGGCGCCTGGGCGCCCCCTTCCGGAGCTGGCCCGGCTGTCTGTTCCCTGATCTGGCTGGCATTGCGGTCTGCGCTGTCCATGCTGGCCTCCTCTGGGCGGTGCGGGTCCGGTCCTGCCGGCAGGCCGCCCGGCCGCGCAGATGGCGGACCGGCGGGATGCCGCAGGACAGCCGGAAGCCGGCCGCCTTTTTTGTACCCCCCATTCTAGCACAAAGCCCGCCATACGGGTGCGCTGGCGGGCCAGGATGC
>CAYOHO010000566.1:0-1530 GCA_964403755.1 uncultured Oscillospiraceae bacterium | reverse complement strand
CCTGTGGGCGTACACAGGGAATTCGGAAGCGACGGGAAAATTACAAATGCATTCATATACAACGATATCGGCGTAAAAATCTCAGAAGGGATCGTTGACGAGGCGGGACGCTATAATGGAAAATGGAAAGATTACTTCCCCGATGGTAAGCTTCAGGCTGAAGGAACATATACCGATAACAGAAGAACAGGCCTGTGGAAGTTTTATTCACGCACCGGGAAAACAGAGCAAACCGGATTCTATAATAACGGACGGCCCGACGGACTCTGGAAATGGTACTATGAGAACGGATCCATCCTGAGGGAAGAAGAGTATTTCCAGGGACAGCGCGATGGAACATATTCAGAATACTCTGAGACCGGCGAGATTGTCGGCCAGGGCCAATATTCTGACGGAGAAAGAAATGGCGACTGGAAATTCAAATCGGGTGACAATGTCGAGGAAGGTAAATATATTTTAGGCCTGAAAGACGGCCACTGGAAATCATACTATCCCGATGGCAGGCTGAAATTCAAAGGAAGCTATATACAGGGTAACCCCGAAGGACAGCATATCTATTATTACGAAAACGGAAAGGTCAGGGAAGAACAATACTACAGGTCGGGATTCCGCCAGAAAACATGGCAGAAATTCGACATCGAAGGAGTACCTTATCTGACAATATCTTACAGGGACGATGTGGAAGTCAGCATTAACGGAATTAAAATAAACCTGCCCGAAAGCGATACAAGGCTTATAAAATAGTTACTTTGCTGCATGGAGGAAAACCTCGATATCAGAAAAGAAGATTTTACTGCTGCAGACAGGGAACTCGACAGACAGCTGCGACCAGCCTGTTTTGCTGACTTCAGGGGACAACAACAGGTAATTGAAAACCTGGTAGTGTTTGTAACAGCAGCAAAGCAGCGTGAAGAGTCACTCGACCATGTCCTTCTTCATGGCCCCCCGGGTCTTGGCAAAACAACACTGGCCGCAATTATCTCAAATGAGCTTGGAGTTAATATGAGGGTCACCTCTGGCCCCGTGCTTGACAAGCCAGGCGATCTTGCAGGATTGCTTACCGGCCTGGAACCGGGAGATGTTCTTTTTATCGACGAAATACACCGGCTGAGTCCTGTGGTTGAGGAATACCTCTACTCGGCAATGGAAGACTTTCAGATCGATATAATGATCGATAAAGGACCTAGCGCCAGATCGGTGCAGCTTACCCTTAACCATTTCACCCTTATTGGTGCAACAACAAGATCCGGCCTACTCACAAGCCCGCTCAGGGCCCGCTTCGGGATTAATTTCCATCTCGAATATTACGATCAGGATATACTCACGGGTATTGTCAGGCGATCAGCAAAGATCCTCAATGTGAAAATCGACGACAGCGCTGCTGTTGAAATAGGAAGACGCAGCCGCGGAACACCACGTATTGCAAATGCCCTGCTCAAAAGAATACGCGATTTTGCCCAGGTGAAAGGATCAGGAAAAATTGACCTCGAAATAACAAAGTATGGCCTTAAAGCGCTCAATATCGACCGG
>CAYOHO010000565.1:0-1530 GCA_964403755.1 uncultured Oscillospiraceae bacterium | reverse complement strand
CTCTATTCGACCGAGAACCGCCCCACGGCGGACGGATTGTCTGGCCTGCCGCGCGACTATAGCGGCCCGGCGCTCGGCCCGGCGCTACCCGGCGACCTCGGCCGCCCGATCCTCGACGCGCAGAACCGGGGGCAGCCCATTGTAACGCCGGCAATCACGACGCCCGCCGTCGATCCAGAGGAAGAACGCCGCAGGGCCGAGGAAGAAGCCGCGCGCTTGAGCAACGTCTTTTTCCAGTCCGGCCCCCGCAGGGGAGCGCCAGCCGGCACCGCCATGCCCGGCCTTGCCGGGCTTGGCCTCGGCGGGCAGCCCGCGACACAGGATCGCCACGCGGCATTCCTCAACGGACCCGTGGACCGGCAGACCGTCGCCCCGGATCGCGTTGCGCCGCCGGCATCGCCCTACATCCTTCAGGCCGGGGCCGTGATCCCCGCTGCGCTGATAACCGGCATCCGTTCCGATCTGCCCGGCCAGATCACCGCGCAGGTGACGGAGAACGTCTATGACAGCCCGACCGGCTCGCTGCTGCTGATCCCGCAGGGAACGCGCATCATCGGCCAATACGATGACGGCGTGACCTTCGGCCAGCGAAGGGTGCTCTTGGTGTGGAACCGCCTGATCCTGCCGGGCGGCCGTTCCATCGTCCTTGAGCGTCTGCCGGGTGCGGACGCTTCCGGTTACGCCGGGCTTGAGGATGGCGTGGATTACCACTGGTGGGATCTGATGAAGGCCGCAGGGCTGTCCACGCTGCTCGCAGTCGGCACGGAGCTGGCGACCAGCGACGAGGACCGGCTTGTTCGAGCTATCCGCGACGGGGCGCAGGATACCGTCAATCAGGCGGGCCAGCAGATCGTGCAGCGCCAGTTGCAGGTTGCGCCGACTCTCACCATCCGGCCCGGCTTCCCGGTCAGGATCATCGTCACCCGCGACCTTGTATTTGAGCCGGCAGGAGGTTGACCATGACCAAGCTGAAACTCGGCCCGCTTCCCGACGACAAGCCCGTGAAGGTGACGGTGGAGCTACCCGCGCCGCTTCACCGCGATCTGACCGCCTATGCCGAGGTGCTGGCCCGCGAGAGCGGCCAGCCCGTCGCCGATCCCGTCAGGCTCATCGTGCCCATGCTGGAGCGGTTCATCGCCACGGATCGCGGCTTCGCCAAGGCACGGCGAGCCGCCAACTGAGTCCCATCCCGGCAGGGGTGCCGCCAGCGCATAGGCGCAAATGCGGCACGCTACAGGCCGCCGACTGCCCTCCATGGTTCGCTTAATTCCGGGACCGTGAGCGCCCCGGAATCCACCAGAACCAAGGAGGATTCCATGTGCGCAGAGCGCCGCCGCGCCCGCAAAGGGCGACCGCGACACCCGGTCCCCGAAGCACTTCCCGACGATCTTTTCGACTACGCCGACGAACCCACGCCAGACGGCCGGGAACGCCGCAGCTCGCCGCTTCGCATCGTCGATGTTGAGACGCTGCCGGTCTTCGACGACTGGCCCGAGAAGGTGCCGATCACCGAGGAAGAACTGCAAATCT
>CAYOHO010000564.1:0-1541 GCA_964403755.1 uncultured Oscillospiraceae bacterium | reverse complement strand
AAAGCAACACAAGAACCAATCCTGCAGCTACAGCTATGATTCCAGGCATTATACTTCTATAAAAACCCTCCTGTAGCTCTTTTGAATTCTCAGCCATAGCAGCCTGAGTCAATAGTCCTAGCTTTTTCTTGTATTTTCGTAAATTCTTATAAACAGGCAACAGCTCTTCATAATACCATTTTTTTCTAATCTCCTGAGACTGTTTCATGATATAAGGAGCCTGATTTATAACATGAACATATTCGGCATAAGTAATTGATAAAGAGTCTGCAATTCTAATCTCCATATCTGTTGATAAAGTCTTTTTAATCTTATTGATATGTTTATCAAATCTATCATCATGGCCTATAGTAGCATTAAAGGAAACTGAATCCTGAATAACCCTGCTTAAAAGTGCAAAATTGTATTCATCCGTTATCTCAAGCAGCATTCTAGAAGTATTGATACTACTAATGTTATCCCTCATCAAATTTGAGACCGAGTGTCTCATTCTGTTGAACTCAAAAATTGCCACAAGGCTGGATAAAAACAGGATTGCACCAATGATGACAAACCCAAGTGAAATTTTCTTGCGAATACCCATAATACAAAAAATAAGGATGCAAATATATATCTAAAGTTAGTAATAAATATATATAAAATGAAAAAGAAAGAAGCCGTCCTTTTGGGGACGGCTCCATTCCAAAATTAAACTTTACTACTTAATTATTTTACAGTATCCATATGAGCAACCATATCCAACACTTTGTTTGAATATCCCCACTCGTTATCATACCAAGATACTACTTTTACAAAGTTAGGGTTCAATGAGATACCTGCTTCAGCATCGAAAATTGAAGTTCTAGGATCTGTAATGAAGTCAGTTGAAACAACTGCATCTTCTGTATATCCAAGAATACCTTTAAGCTCGTTTTCAGAAGCCTTCTTCATAGCTGCTTTAATCTCTTCGTAAGAAGCACCTTTTTCAAGACGGCAAGTTAAGTCAACAACTGAAACGTCAACTGTAGGAACACGGAAAGACATACCAGTAAGTTTTCCATTCATTTCAGGAATAACTTTACCTACTGCTTTAGCAGCACCTGTAGATGAAGGGATAATGTTTGCAGCAGCAGCACGTCCGCCTCTCCAGTCTTTAGCAGAAGGAGCATCAACAGTCTTTTGAGTGTTTGTTGTTGCGTGAACTGTAGTCATAAGACCCTCTACGATTCCGAAGTTTTCGTTAAGAACCTTTACAATTGGAGCAAGACAGTTTGTTGTACAAGAAGCGTTAGATACAAAAGCCTCACCTTTATATTTGTTGTGGTTTACACCATACACAAACATAGGAGTATCGTCTTTAGAAGGAGCTGACATGATTACTCTCTTTGCACCTGCATCGATGTGAGCTTGGCATTTTTCCTTAGTAAGGAAAAGACCTGTAGATTCAACAACATATTCAGCACCAACTTCACCCCATTTAAGATCAGCAGGATTTTTTTCAGCAGTTACTCTGATAGGGAAACCATTAACAATAAGTTTACCATCTTTAACTTCAACAGTAC
>CAYOHO010000563.1:0-1546 GCA_964403755.1 uncultured Oscillospiraceae bacterium | reverse complement strand
AACGTCCGGGCGCCGTCTATCTCGCCGCCGTCATGGCCGCCCATGCCCAGCGCAAACTGCCGGCCTTCGCCATTTACGGCCAGGATGTCCAGGATTCCACCGACACCTCGGTCCCGGCGGATGTCCAGGCCAAGATCCTGCTGTGGGCCAAGGCCGCCCTGGCCGCCGGCGCCATGCGCGGCAAGTCCTATGTCAATATCGGCGGCCCTTGCATGGGTATCGCCGGCTCCTACATCGACGCCCAGATGTTCCAGGAATACTTCGGCCTGCGCACCGAATGGCTGGACCAGGTCGAGATCGAGCGCCGCATCGCCCGCAACATCTATGATCCGGATGAATTCGCCAAAGCAAAAGCCTGGCGCGAGCAGTATTGCCGCGAAGGCTGGGACAAGAACGAAGGCGGTCCGTTCGCTCATACCCGGGCCGAGAAGGATGCCGAATGGGAGCGGGTCATCAAGCAGACCCTGATCATCAAGGACATCATGATCGGCAATCCGCGCCTGGCCGAACTGGGTTACGGCGAAGAGGCCGAAGGCCGCAACGCCATCCTGGCCGGCGTGCAGGGCCAGCGCCAGTGGACCGATCATTTCCCGAACCATGACTTCTCGGAAGCGATCCTCAGCTCGTCCTTCGACTGGAACGGCATCCGCGAGCCGATGGTCCTGGCCACCGAGAATGACACCCTGAACGGCATGGCCATGCTCCTCGGCCATCTGGTCAACGACGCCGCTTCCTGCTTCGCCGATGTCCGGACCTACTGGAGCCCGGCCGCCATTGAGCGGGTGACCGGCTGGAAGCCCGAAGGCATCGCCGAGAACGGCCTGATCCACCTGATCAATTCCGGCGCGGCCGCCCTCGACGGCTGCGGCGAGATGCGCGACAACGCCGGCAAGCCGGTTATGAAGCCTTTCTGGGAAATCACCAGCGAAGACGCCGACGCCTGCTTGAACGCCACCCAGTGGTGCCCGGCCGACAACGGCTACTTCCGCGGCGGCGGTTTCTCATCCGCCTTCGAAACCAAAGCCGAAATGCCGGTCACAATGGTTCGCATGAACAAGATCGAAGGCCTTGGCCCGGTCCTGCAGATCGCCGAAGGCTACACCGCCAGGCTGCCGGAAAACGTCAGCCAGATCCTGCAAAAGCGCACCGATCCGACCTGGCCGACCACCTGGTTCGCCCCGCGCCTGACCGGCGAAGGCGCCTTCAAGGACACCTACTCCGTCATGGCTAACTGGGGCGCCAACCACGGCGCGTTCTGCTATGGCCACATCGGCGCCAGGCTGATCACCCTCTGCAGCATGCTGCGCATCCCGGTCTCCCTGCACAATGTGCCGGCCGAGCAGGTCTTCCGCCCGCACGCCTGGTCCGCCTTCGGTACCGTCGAGACCGAATCGGCCGACTACCGCGCCTGCGCGACCTACGGCCCGCTGTTTGGCTGAGGAGTAGACGCCGGAACGATCGTTCCAGCCATAGGATAACTGAACCATTCCGCAAAGGCCGGTGGCAGCAATGCCGCCGGCCTTTGGTCTGGGGCGTGACGATCGCA
>CAYOHO010000562.1:0-1553 GCA_964403755.1 uncultured Oscillospiraceae bacterium | reverse complement strand
GGCTGGTGTGGCTATCGATTCTGTTGAGGATATGAAAATTCTGTTCGATGGTATTCCATTGAATAAGATGTCCGTATCTATGACAATGAACGGTGCCGTATTACCTGTACTAGCATTCTACATTGTTGCTGCTTTAGAGCAAGGTGCAACCCTTGAGCAGTTAAGCGGTACAATCCAGAACGATATTTTAAAGGAGTTTATGGTGCGTAATACATACATCTACCCACCTGAATTCTCAATGAAAATTATTGCTGATATTTTCGAGTACACATCGAAGAATATGCCTAAGTTCAACAGTATCTCAATCTCTGGTTACCATATGCAGGAAGCTGGAGCGACTGCTGATATTGAGTTAGCATATACCTTGGCCGATGGTTTGGAGTACTTACGTACCGGAACCAAGGCTGGTATCGATATCGATGCTTTTGCGCCTCGCTTATCGTTCTTCTGGGCAGTTGGTATGAACCACTTTATGGAGATTGCCAAAATGCGTGCTGCTCGGTTACTTTGGGCTAAAATTGTGAAACAATTCAATCCAAAGAATCCAAAATCGTTAGCGCTAAGAACACATAGTCAAACATCGGGATGGAGCTTAACAGAGCAAGATCCATTCAACAACGTAGCACGTACTTGTATTGAGGCTATGGCTGCAGCACTTGGTCACACACAAAGTTTGCACACCAACGCTTTGGACGAGGCAATTGCACTTCCAACCGATTTCTCTGCACGTATTGCTCGTAATACACAGCTTTACATTCAGGAGGAGACCAATGTTTGTAAGGCCGTTGACCCTTGGGCAGGTTCATACTACGTGGAGCATTTAACCCACGAGATTGCGCATAAGGCTTGGAAACTTATTCAGGAGGTTGAAGAGCTGGGTGGAATGTCGAAAGCAATTGAGACAGGTGTTCCAAAAATGCGTATCGAGGAGGCTGCTGCTCGTAAACAGGCTCGTATCGACTCTTGCAAGGATACAATTGTTGGTATTAATAAGTACCGCTTGGAGAAGGAAGACCCAATTGAAATTCTTGACGTTGATAACACCGCAGTACGTGAGGCTCAAATTCGTAGATTACAAAAACTACGCGCTGAGCGTAACGAAGCAGAGGTTAAAGCAGCGCTTGAGGCAATTACCCGTTGCGTTGAAACCAAGCAAGGCAACCTACTTGAACTATCGGTTGATGCTGCAATGAAACGTGCAACTTTAGGTGAAATTTCATACGCTTGCGAGAAAGTGGTTGGCCGCTACAAAGCTATTATCCGCTCAATTTCAGGTGTTTATTCTGCTGAATCTATGGACGATAAAAATTATAAGATAGCCAAGGAACTTTGCGAGAAGTTTGCAAAGCAAGAAGGTCGTCAACCACGTATTATGATTGCCAAAATGGGTCAGGATGGTCATGACCGTGGTGCGAAGGTGGTTGCAACTGGTTATGCCGATATCGGCTTTGATGTTGATATGGGTCCTTTGTTCCAAACTCCAGCCGAGGCTGCTAAGCAAGCGGTAGAGAACGATGTTCACGTTCTTGGAGTATCGAGTCTTGCTGCAGGTC
>CAYOHO010000561.1:0-1557 GCA_964403755.1 uncultured Oscillospiraceae bacterium | reverse complement strand
ACACTTGTACAGCAAATACCAACTATCATTTCAGCTTTAGTAAGTGGCTTTGCTGATTACTATTCACAAGTATGGGATATTGGTAAGAATCTTGTACAGGGTATCTGGACAGGTATTTCTAATGCTGGAAATTGGCTTAAAGAAAAAATACAGGGCTTTGTTAATCAGACAATAAATAATATCAAAACCTTTTTTGGGATTGCATCACCTTCAAAGAAAACTATGGAGATGGGCAAATTCCTTGTTGAAGGGCTTTCAGAGGGCGTAAAAGCGAATACAAGCCTTGCCCTTGATTCTATAGACTCTTTAAACAAGAAAGCGTTTAACAAGCTTCAGGGCTTCTCATTTGATGGTTCTGTAAATCTTTCAGCAATCAATAAGGGTGTTGAATCATACAAGGCAAAACCAGCAACAGCAAGTAATGTAGTTAATAACTATAATTTCAGCGTTGAACAGAACAATAATGTTGATAAACAGTTTGATGTTGATAACATGGGTGACAACTTAACCAGAGCATTTAAGAAGAGCTTATTAGCTCAAGGGATTTCAGGCTAAACAAAGGCAAGGCAAAATATAGCGATTAGGAGCGATAAAACTTCATGGATATGACAACACTTTTAAATGAAGCTGTTAAAAACGGTATTTGGGCTTTGCTTTTTGTTGTTCTCTTTATCTGGACAATCAGAGAGAATAAAACCAGAGAAACAGCCTATCAAGAAACAATCAAGCAAGTCAATGATTCTATTCTATCTAAGGTTTGTTCTACTGCTAAAACAGTTGATGAACTTGATAACAAGGTTACTGAAGTTGATGAAAAAATTGATAACCTTGATAAAAAGGTTGATGTTTTAAGCATCAAAGTTGATGGACTTAATAACAGAATATAAACAATACAAAAGCCCTGCAAACGTTGATTTGACAGGGCTTTTTTTATTTGATATACTGTTTTTAGTCCTTAAACCTTACAAATCAGCTGCTCTACCAGCTGAGCTACACAGGCATCAACAGCAAAACCATTATCAGCGGTAACCGTCATTTTGTCAATATTTGTCTGGCGATCCGCTATCAGCTGTCCTGACCGCCTGCCGCAGTTTTTTCCCGGCCGCCCGGAAAGCACCGATCGAGCGGAGGCCGATGGTCCATATTCGCCGCATGTTGATCGAATTCTTGCCGGCCGCACGCGGCTTGAAAGTGATGTCATGCCAGCCGACCCGGTCCTTCCGGTATACCGCGATAGCCGTCATCAGGGCGTTGGCGAGAAAGAAGTCCGGCGGAATCAGGTTCAGGTAGCGGACCAAGGCCGCACGGCTGATCAAACGAAAAGGAGTATTCGCATCCCTGACCGACACCCCGATTGTCAGCAGCAGCACCAACTGCAGCACTTTGGTCACCAGGATGCGTGCTGCCCCGTCCTGGCGATGCCGTCGAACGCCGATCTGGATATCATACAGGGTCCGGTTTGTCCAAAACCGACGCACTTCATCTGGATTGGTCTGGTCATCTGAATCAGTCTGGAAGATATAGTCGGCGCCATGACCGACAGCATAACGGTATGCG
>CAYOHO010000560.1:0-1565 GCA_964403755.1 uncultured Oscillospiraceae bacterium | reverse complement strand
GGGCGGCGGATACTTCGCGCAGGGCTTCGGCATAATAGGTGATGTCGGTCATGATGACCAGCACATGCATGTCGAGGCCGAAGGCAAGGTACTCAGCAGCAGTCAGCGCCATGCGCGGCGTCGAGATGCGCTCGATCGCCGGATCGCTCGCCAGGTTCATGAACAGGACCGCGCGATCGATGGCGCCGGTGCGGCGGAAGTCGCTGATGAAGTAGTCGGCTTCCTCGAACGTGATGCCCATGGCGGCGAAGACGACGGCGAAGTTGCCGGCATTGTTGAGAACCTTGGCCTGGCGGGCGATCTGGGCTGCCAGCTGGCCGTGCGGCAGGCCGGATGCCGAGAAGATCGGCAGCTTCTGGCCGCGAACCAGGGTGTTGAGGCCATCGATGGCCGAGATGCCAGTCTGGATGAACTCGTTCGGATAGTCGCGGGCGGCCGGATTCATCGGCTGCCCGTTGATGTCGATCAGGCGATCGGGAATGATCTCGGGGCCGCCGTCCTTGGGATGGCCCATGCCGTCGAAAACGCGGCCGAGGATGTCCGGCGACACGGCCAGCTCGAGGCCGCGGCCGAGGAAGCGGACTTTGCTCTCCTGGACATTGATGCCAAGCGAGCTCTCGAACAGCTGGACGAGGGCGTTGCTGCCGTTGACCTCAAGGACCTTGCAGCGGCGGATCTCGCCGCTGGGCAGCTCGATTTCGCCGAGCTCATCATACTTGACGCCGCTGACCTGCTTGACCAGCATCAGCGGACCGGCAACTTCATCGATGGTGCGATATTCCTTAGGCATGTCAGATAACCCCCTGCGGCAGCAATGCGGCGATTTCCGCCGTCAAGGCGTGGCCGACCTCTTTTGCCGTGGCCTCGATCCGGTCCTCGGGAATCCGCTTGAGCCGGGCAATGCGGTCACGCACCGGCAGGCGGTTGAGGTCGTGGAAGGAGACGCCCTGGCTGATGGCCTTGCTGCCTTCGTAATAGTAGGACATGACCAGGGACAGCATGCGGTGCATCTTCCCCGGCGAGGCGTAGGTGTCGATGTCATCGAACGAGTCCTGGGCCAGGTAGTCCTCGCGAAGAGAGCGGGCAGCCTCGAGCTTCAGGCGGTCGATCGGTGACAGCGAATCCTGACCGACCAGGCGGACGATCTCCTCGAGCTCGGACTCTTCCTGGAGCAGGCGGACGGCGTCGGCGCGCAGCTTGCTCCAGTCGGGCGCGACATGCTGGCTGTTGTAGGCGTCGACGATGTCGGCGTACAGCGAGTAGCTGTTGAGCCAGTTGATCGCCGGGAAGTGGCGCTTGTAGGCCAGCGCCGAGTCGAGGCCCCAGAACACCTTGACGATGCGCAGGGTCGACTGGACGACCGGGTCGGACAGGTCGCCGCCTGGCGGCGATACGGCGCCGATGGCGGTGAGGACGCCGGTGCGGCCGTCGCTGCCGAGGCACTTGACGTAGCCGGCACGCTCATAGAAGTTGGCGAGGCGCGAGCCGAGGTAGGCCGGGTAGCCTTCCTCGCCGGGCATCTCCTCGAGGCGGCCGGACATCTCGCGCAGGGCCTCGGCCCAGCG
>CAYOHO010000559.1:0-1574 GCA_964403755.1 uncultured Oscillospiraceae bacterium | reverse complement strand
CGGCGGCATCGCCGACACCGCTCTCGATGACATCCGGATAGATGGTGCCCTGGACCAGGAAGTCAACGCTGCCGATCTTCTGGGCCTCGTCCTCGAACAGGCGGATGAACTCTTCGCCGATGATCTTGCGCTTGCACTCGCTGTCGGTGACGCCGGCGAGCTTCGAGAGGAAGCGCTCCTGGGCGTTGACGCGGATCAGGTTCATGTCGAAGCGGTTGCGGAACACCTGCTCCACCTGGTCGCCCTCGTCCTTGCGCAGCAGGCCATGGTCGACGAAGATGCAGGTCAGCTGGTGGCCGACGGCCTTGTGGATCAGGAGCGCAGCCACCGAGGAGTCGACGCCGCCGGACATGGCACAGAGCACCTTGCGGTCGCCGATGCGGGCGCGCAGGGCGTCGATGGTGTCGGCGACAAAGGTCGACATCTGCCAGTCACCGACACAGCCGCAGATCCCGTAGAGGAAGTTGCGCAGCATGTCGATGCCCTGGGGCGTGTGCTGGACTTCGGGGTGGAACTGGACGGCGTAGAAGCCGCGGGCCGGGTCGGCCATGGCGGCCACCGAGCAGGTGCCGGTGCTGGCGGTGCTGGCAAAGCCTTCGGGCATGGCCGTGATCATGTCGGTGTGGCTCATCCAGCAGGTCGTGCTGGCCGGAATCGACTTGAAGAGCATGATGTCGGGGTTGAGCGTCAGCTCGACGTGCCCGTATTCGCGCTTGACCGCCGCCTCGACGCAGCCGCCGAGCTGCTCGGCCATCAGCTGGGCGCCGTAGCAGATGCCGAGGACGGGGATGCCGAGCTGGTAGACAGCCGGGTCGCATTTCGGCGCCTTCTCGGCGTTGACGCTGGCCGGGCCGCCGGTGAAGACGATGCCGCGATAATTGCCGGCGCGGATGCGTTCGATCGGCGTCGAGTAGGGCAGGACTTCGCAGTACACCTGCAGGTCCCGGATGCGGCGGGCGATCAGCTGGTTGTACTGGCCGCCGAAGTCAAGGACCAGGATGGATTCATGCTTCATGACAGGACTCCTTCTTTAAAGCGGGTGCGAGAGGTGGATGATCTCCTCGCGGCGCGGACCGGTGGAGACGAGGCTGACCGGCACGCCGAGCGCCTTCTCGACGAAGCGGACGTAGTCCTGGGCTGCCTTCGGCAGTGCATCGAAGTCGGTGCAGCCGCGGATGTTGGTGCGGAAGCCGGGGAGCTTCTCGATGATCGGCTTGGCCCGGTTGAGCTTCGTCGTTGCCGGGAAATCCTCGGTGCGCACGCCATCGATCTCATAGGCGACGCAGACCGGGATCTCGTCCAGATAGGCCAGCACGTCGAGCGCGGTCAGAGCGACCGATGTGGCGCCCTGGATGCGGCAGCCGTAGCGGGTGGCGACAACGTCGAACCAGCCCATGCGGCGCGGACGGCCGGTGGTGGCGCCATATTCGCCGGCGTCGCCGCCGAGGCGGCGCAGGGTTTCGGCTTCGTCACCGAAGATCTCGCTGACAAAGGCGCCGGCGCCGACAGCGCTGGAATAGGCCTGGACCACGGCGATGACTTCCTCGATCTCATAGGGCGGGATGCCGGCGCCG
>CAYOHO010000558.1:0-1578 GCA_964403755.1 uncultured Oscillospiraceae bacterium | reverse complement strand
ATCGTACTTCCATTGATCTCATAAGTGACTCCCCCTGTTGTCGACAGGTCAGCCACTTGTAGCCGGTCAGTGTATAAAGCTGATTCGACTTGCCCGTCGAAGCGGCGGCCTCGCGGCTATGGACGACCTCAACACAGACGACGTCATCCCGGTTGGCCAGCGCGGCCGTATGGCTCGCGGCGGCGCCTGCTTCCGCGGCCGGCAGTGCCACGGGCAGCCAGGCGATGACGGCTGCCATCAGGGTGACGGCCAGAAGCTTGCAGATAGCTGAATATCCCGTTTCCTTGCGTATCCGTTTCATGGTTTGCCTCCCTGATTTCGCTGGATTCCAGCCCTTGCGACTGACGGCTGCCGATGGTGCGCGATCATGGAACCTGAGGCCCTGATCCTGTCTCCATCATATCACCATGCGGTGATCTTGGCATCAGGATCTTCCCGCCGGCCGCAGGAATCGCGAAGGTTGCGGCTGCGGAGCGCCCCTCTGGATACCGCTTGCCAGTCCGGCAGGCAATGGTTCCGATGCCCGGATACGCTCAAGAAAACCCGGGGCACTGGCCCCGGGTTCTCCCGTTCTGGATCATTCAATATTCTGGATCTCCTGCCACCAGGCGGGCGGCCCAGGCGGACCACCGCTGGACCGAATCAGGCTGCATTGAACCCTGGTCCATTGAACCCGCGCCCATTGACCTTGGGCGACCGGTTCTCAGCCCTGGTAGCGCAGCACCGGATTGCGGGCGGCGCGGACGTCGTCGGGGCGGCGGATCACCGTCGAGCACGGCATCGCGTGGGCTTCGGCCGGATCGGCTACGGCGGCGCGATAGACGCTGAGGAACAGCTCGGCTGCTTCGTCGAGCATCTCCTGGCTTTCCGTCTCCGTCGGCTCGACCATCAGGGCTTCGTGGACAATCAGCGGGAAGTACATCGTCGGCGGGTGGATGCCAGCGTCGGCCAGCGACTTGGCGATGTCCATGGCGTTGAAGCCGCTCTCCTTGGCCTCGCGCTCGAGCGTCATGACGAACTCATGCATGCAGGTGCCGTCCTTGGCCATCGTGTAGGTGCCGGCGAGTTTCTTCATCATGTAGTTTGCATTGAGCACGGCCATGCGGGCAGCCTCGGGGATGCCTTCGCGGCCGAGGGTGACGATGTAGGTCAGCGCCCGGATGACGGTCAGGAAGTTGCCGTAGAATGCCTTCACCCGGCCGATGCTCTCGGGCGGGACAGCAAGCGTGAACCCGGACGCCGTCTTCTGCACCACCGGCCGGGGCAGGTAGGGCGCCAGGTGCGCCTTGCAGCCGACGACGCCGGATCCCGGTCCGCCGCCGCCGTGCGGGGTCGAGAAGGTCTTGTGCAGGTTGAGGTGGACACAGTCGAAGCCCATGTCGCCCGGCCGGACCAGGCCCATGATGGCGTTCAGGTTGGCGCCATCATAGTAGACCAGGCCGCCGGCCGCGTGGACCAGCTCGGTGATGGTGTCGATGTCCTTCTCGAAGATGCCCAGGGTGTTGGGGTTGGTCAGCATGATCGCCGCCGTGTCCTCGCCGAGAGCCGCGCGCAGCTTGTCCAGGTCGACGCAGCCGT
>CAYOHO010000557.1:0-1582 GCA_964403755.1 uncultured Oscillospiraceae bacterium | reverse complement strand
ATCTGAACAAACCGGCGCCGGATTTCGCCAGGCCGACGCCTTATTAGCGTGCTTCATCGGGCTGCATTCGTCGAACCATGATTCTACGAGCCCACATCATCGAGACCGCGACATCCAGCCCGCATCTTCGAGCCCGCATCATCGAGCCCCATTCGTCGAGCCTACATCTTCGAGCCCGCATCTTCGAGCCCACTTCTTCTGGGCGTGATCGGAGGACCGCTGCCGGACCGTTCATTCAGAGTACGAGCGGATCCATTCCTTCCGGTGCCGGTGTGCCGTAGATCGCCGCGCGCCCGGGATACTGCCGCAGCAGACGGCGCACCAGCGCAGCCTCTCCGGCAAAGGCCAGCGGCAGCGAGATGGAAAGCGCCAGTTCGGCCACCGCATCAAGGACAGCCTCATGGCATTCGGGAGCAATGCGCCGGCAGTCGATCAGCAGCCCCTCCGGATCTTCATCCTGGGCTTCCATGGCCTGGTCAAGCAGGGAAGCCGGGTCGGTGGCCTCCACGGCGGCCAGCTGGCCGATGTCCTCGAGGGCCAGGACCGTCCGCGCCGAGCAGATGCGGTTGTCCAGCGGGACCAGATCGACCGGCGCCGCGGCCATGGAATGGACGGCATCTGCGAGTCGGGCAAGATGATCCGGTCCGGTGCCGCAGCAGCCGCCGATCATCCGGACACCGGCAGCGGCCAGGGGCTGCAGGGCGGCGGCAAACGGTTCCGGCGCCAGCGGGAAGACCGTCTTGCCCTCGATCAGGCAGGGAATGCCGGCGTTCGGCTTGAGCAGCAGCGGGATGCCGGTCTCGGCCAGCAGCGGTAGCAGCACGTCGGCCAGCTTCTCGGGGCCGAAGGAGCAGTTGAAGCCAAAGGCGTCGACACCGATGGCCTGCAGTGACAGCAGCGCTGCCAGCGGCAGGTCGCCGGAGAGGGAGCGCCCGTTCTCGCCCAGGGTCAGGGATGCGACCACGGGCAGATCGCAGCGGTCGCGCACGGCCAGCACGGCTGCCCGCGTCTGGGCCAGGTCGATCATGGTTTCGACGATGAAAAGGTCAACCCCGGCTGCCAGCATGCCGTCCACCTGTTCGCCATAAATCTCCACCAGCTCTTCGAAGCGGAGATCACCGGCCGGGATCAGGAACTGTCCGGTCGGCCCCAGATCGCCGGCCACATAGAGCGGTCGGCCCAGCCGGCTGGCGCATTCATCGCGGACGGCCAGCGATATCGCGGCAACCTTGCGGTTGACCGCCATGACGCCGGGATCAGCCAGCAGCCCGGGATCGAGCTTGCAGCGGCTGGCGCCGAATGTACACGAAATCACGATATCCGAGCCGCTTTTATAATACCGGGCCTGAAGCTGAGCCAGGACGTCCGGGTTTTCCAGGACAAACCGGCTGGGGCAGAAGCCTGGCTTGAGGCCATGGGCCTGAAGCCAGGTCCCGGTGGCACCGTCGAGGATCAGGGGGCGTTCCAGGATCAGGGTGCGGAATTCGGCGCGGTTCATCGGCTACCTCCTTGGCAGGGCACGCAGGCCAAAGCCTGATAGATCCCCATCTGTTTCCATGATAGCACAGGCCTTAGGCGGACA
>CAYOHO010000556.1:0-1584 GCA_964403755.1 uncultured Oscillospiraceae bacterium | reverse complement strand
CCGCAACGAAGAGGGTGAAGACGATGGCGAGCCCGGTCGGCCAGCCGAGGCCGCCGGCAGTGCCGGCCGCCGCCTGGGGCGACTCGAACAGCTTGACAACGAGGCAGCCGGCCGCGGCGCAGGTGGAGCCGACCGAGAGATCGACGCCGCCGATCAGCAGCGACATGGTCAGGCCGATAGCGATAATGCCGTTGATCGAGACCTGGCGCAGGATGTTGACGATATTGCCTTCGGTGGCGAAGTTGGGCTCAACGATGGCAATGATCACGCATAGCGCCGCGAGGGCAAGCAAGGTGCCGTAATTGGTCGTGAACCACCGTTTTGTGCCGATGAATCTGGGCTGGGCAGTCTTGCTGGAGACAGCTTTCTGTTCCGTCGTCACTGCTGGTAACCTCCTGTCGCTTTCTGCATGATCTTGACTTGGGTGAGCTCTTCTTCATGCGCATCGAGGGTGCCGACGATCGATCCTTCCCGCATGATGATCACGCGGCTGGACAGGTTGATGATCTCGGGCAGGTCGGATGAGATGAAGATGATCGAGATGCCCTGGGCGGCCAGCTTCTCCATCAGCAGGTAGATCTCGTTCTTGGCGCCGACGTCGATGCCGCGTGTCGGCTCGTCGAGAATGAGGTACTTGGGCTCGGTGGCCAGCCATTTGGAGATGACGACCTTCTGCTGGTTGCCGCCGGAGAGGTTCATCGCCGCCTGCTCGGGGCCGGCCATCTTGATCGAGAGGGCGCCCTTGTACTTGTCGATGATCTCCTGCTCCTTGCGGTGGTTGACGTGGATGCCCTTGATGAAGCGGTCGACAACCGTGATCGTGAGATTGAAGCCGACCGGCTTTCTCAGGACCAGTCCGGCGCCCTTGCGGTCTTCGGGGACCAGGCCAAGGCCGAGCTTGAGGGCTTCATAAGGCGAGCGGATGCTGACCTTCTTGCCTTCAATGAAGATTTCGCCGCTCTCCATCTTGTCGAGGCCGAACAGGGCGCGCGCCGTCTCGGTTCGGCCGGCGCCGACAAGGCCGGAGAATCCGAGGATCTCGCCCTTGCGCAGCTCGAAGCTGACGTTGCGGAGCTTGCGCGTGCTCAGGTTCTTCACCTCGAGCACGACTTCGCCGCCCTTGGGCTTCTTGCCCTTGTACATGGCGTCGACCGGACGGCCGACCATCATCTCGACCAGCTCGTTCGCGGTCGAGGAGGCCACATCGCGGGTGCCGATATAGGAGCCGTCCCGCATGACCGTGACACGGTCGCCGATCTGGAAGGTTTCGTTCATGCGGTGGGAGACATAGATGATGCAGACGCCGTCGGCCCGGAGGCGGCGGATCGTCTTGAAGAGGGCCGAGATCTCCTTTTCGGTCAGGGAGGCGGTCGGCTCGTCCATGATGACGATCTGGGCATTGCGCGACAGGGCGCCGGCAATCTCGACCATCTGCTGCTGGGCAACGGACAGGGTCTTGACCAGGCGCTCGGAGCGCAGGTCCATGTCCATGCGGTCGAGCATCTCCTGGGCGGCCTTGTACATGCCCCTGTAGTCGACGAATCCCAACGGCGGCCTGGTGAACTCCTCGCCGCGGAAGATGTT
>CAYOHO010000555.1:0-1590 GCA_964403755.1 uncultured Oscillospiraceae bacterium | reverse complement strand
ATTATATTTTTCTTCAAATACAGCTTTTGAATCGGGTTCCACATCAGCCAGGTATTTAAAATCAGGCCTTTCCTCAAATATCCGGAGCAGGCCTTCCTCATCAATTACTTCTTTTCTGGCAGTATTTACAAGTACTGCTCCTGAAGGCATTCTTCTCAGGAGGTTGTAGCCTACAGATCTTTTTGTTTTGTCATTAGCCGGCATGTGGATTGATATATACTGGCATCCTGAGTACAGATCTTCTGCAGATTTACATGCCATTACTCCGGAAGTTTTAAAGATCTCATGATCAACAAAAGGATCGAAAGCAAAGACATTCATACCGAAACCACCGGCTATTTCAGCCATATATTTCGATACATTGCCGAATGCATGCAGTCCGAGAGATTTTCCTCTCAGTTCTGTTCCGCTTTTACCTGCAAAACCGCCCCTGGCCTGGTAAAGCATCATTTCGAAAGCAAGTTCGGCAACGGCATTTGCATTTTGCCCGGGAGTATTCATAGCAACAATATTCCTGGCCGAACATGCCTGCAGATCAAGATTATCATAACCTGCGCCTGCCCTGACTACAATTTTCAATTTACCTGCAGCATTCAGTACCTGTTCATTTACAATATCGCTTCTCACAATAAGAGCATCAGCGTCAGAAACTGCTGAAAGAAGTTCGGACACATCTTTATAATTCTCGAGTAATTTTAATGTGCAGCCTGCTTTTTCCGTTATCTCCCTGATCTGCTTTATAGCGACCGGTGCAAATGGTTTTTCAGTAGCAACAAGTATTACCATGTCAGATCTTTTAGTGAGACTTCGCGAATTCCTTCATAGTATCGACGAGCGCCTGGACACTTTCGCGGGGCAGGGCATTATAGGTTGAAGCCCTGAAACCACCTACAGACCGATGACCTGCAATACCTATCATACCCTTTGATTTGGCAAAGTCGAGGAATGGTTGTTCAAGCTCCTTATATCCTTCAGCCATAACAAAGCATATATTCATAAATGAACGGTCTTCCGGATCGTTAACTGTAGGTACGAAAAGTTTATTCCTGTCAATCTCGTCATAAAGCAACTGTGCTTTTTCAACGTTTTTCTTCTGCATCACTTTCAGTCCGCCCAGCTCTTTAAGCCATTTAAGTGTTTGCTCGGCTGCAAATACAGTAAATACAGGCGGAGTGTTGAACATCGATTCGGCTTTGATGTGAGTCCTGTAGTCGAGCATAGTTGGAACAGGACGTGATACCTTGCCGAGTATTTCTTCTTTAATTATAACAACAGCCATACCTGCCGGAGCGAGGTTTTTCTGGGCGCCGGCATATATCAGAGAATACTTTGAAACATCAACCGGACGGCTGAAAATATCTGATGACATATCGGCAATCAGGGGGATTTTTACGTCAGGATCCTTTTTCAGTTCTGTACCATAAATAGTATTATTTGTCGTAATGTGGAAATAATCAGCATCTTCAGGTACTGTATAATTCTTCGGGATGTAGCTGAAATTTTTATCTTTCGATGTAGCAACCTCAACTGCTTCTCCATAAATCTTTGCTTCCTTGAATGCTTTTGTTGCCCATTCCCCGGTGACCAGGT
>CAYOHO010000554.1:0-1595 GCA_964403755.1 uncultured Oscillospiraceae bacterium | reverse complement strand
GTCGTCGCTGGCCTTCGACACGATCTACGCCGAGGGCCAGCGCCGCTATGTCGAGTCGCTCTCTTCCTATGCCCGCCAGTTCCTGGGCCAGATGGAGAAGCCGGATGTCGACCACATCGAGGGTCTGTCGCCCGCCATCTCGATCGACCAGAAGACAACCAGCAAGAATCCGCGCTCGACGGTCGGCACGGTCACGGAAATCTACGACTATTTCCGCCTGCTCTATGCCCGCGTCGGCACGCCGCACTGCCCCAAGTGCGGCCGGGTGATCGAGCGCCAGTCGGTCGACCAGATCATCGAGACGATCGAGAAGTATCCCGAGGACAGCCGGCTGCAGATCATGGCCCCGGTCGTCCGCGGCCGCAAAGGTGAATACACGAAGCTTTTCGACGATTTCCGGCGCGCCGGCTATGTCCGCGTCCGCGTCGACGGCAGCATCTACGAGCTGGAGGAGGACATTGTCCTCGACAAGAACAAGAAGCATACGATCGAGGTCATCGTCGACCGCCTGATCCTGCGCAACGGCATCCACACGCGCCTGACCGACTCGATCGAGGCTGCGCTGGCGCTCGCCTCCGGCCTGGTCCTGACGCATGCCAGCGGCACGCAGACCGACGAGAACGGGGAGAAGGTCTTTGACGAGGAAGTCCTGTTCTCGCAGAACTTCTCCTGCCCGGTCTGCAACATCAGCCTCGAGGAGATCACGCCGCGGATGTTCTCGTTCAACAACCCCTATGGCGCCTGCCCGACCTGCACCGGCCTCGGCTTCAACAGCCGCATCGACCCGGAATTGGTCGTCTACGACGCGAAGCTTTCCCTGAACGATGGCGCCATCCGCGCCGGCGGCTGGAACTTCGGTGAGGCCGGCAGCTGGGCGCGCTCCTTTGCGGTTGCCCTCGCCCGTCGCTACCATTTCTCGCTTGACACGCCATTCTGCGAGCTGCCGGAAAAGGTACGCAGCACCATCCTGTTCGGCAGCGGCAGCGAGCGGCTGACCGTCGACACCTCGAACAGCAAGTTCCCGCGCGGCGATGACTACATCACCCAGTGGGAAGGCGTCGTCAACAGCCTCGAGCGCCGCTACCGCGAGACGACATCCGACGACATGAAGGCCTACTACGAGCAGTACATGTCGATCACGCCCTGCCCGACCTGCAAGGGCGCCCGCCTCAAGCCGGAGTCGCTGGCTGTCGAGATCGGCGGCCTCAGCATCCATGAGCTGACGCTCCTGCCGATCCGCCGCTGCCGCGAATTCCTCAACGGCATCGAACTGACACCGCGCCAGCAGCGCATCGCCGAGCAGATCCACCGCGAGATCGATGCGCGCCTCGGCTTCCTGGTTGATGTCGGGCTCGACTACATGACCCTGGCCCGTGCCTCGGCCACCCTCTCGGGCGGCGAAGCCCAGCGGATCCGCCTGGCGACCCAGATCGGCTCCGGCCTCTCCGGTGTCCTCTACATCCTGGACGAGCCCAGCATCGGCCTGCACCAGCGCGACAACGCCCGCCTCCTGATGACACTCAAGCGCCTGCGCGATCTCGGCAACACCGTGCTCGTCGTCGAGCACGACGAGGAGACGATGCTCGCAGCCGACT
>CAYOHO010000553.1:0-1596 GCA_964403755.1 uncultured Oscillospiraceae bacterium | reverse complement strand
ATGCTCGCCGCAGTGGACAAAGAACTGCAGCACGCCGGTGTCCTGGCAGCAGGGACGGTTGAGCGCTTCTGCCAGTTCCTGGTTGCGGAACATGGTCTCGTAGATGGTCCGGGCGAGCGGCTGCGTCTCCTGGACGGCCAGCTCGTGCAGCTTTCGCTCGACGTCGTCGGGCAGCTTCTTGCCGACATGGGCCACGAAGCGGCTCATCTTCTCGGTGAGCAGGGCGATGGATTCTTCCTGGTTCACGGCTTTCTCTCCTGTCAAATGATCCTGCCGCAGTCGGACCGGGCCCGGCTGCGGACGGGTGCTGCGGGCTTGCGCCCGGTGAAGCTGGAACGGTCGGCCTGCGCCCGGAAGCTCCGGGCCGGCTGGCAGAGGCCGCTGATGCAGGTCCTGTGCTCCCCATGGTTTCCCGGAGCGGTGTTTCCGTTTCCGCCCCGATTCCATTATACGGTCTTCCGAGGCGTACTGGCAAACGGACCTGGGATCCCGACAGGTGTGGTCTCGCCGCCAGGCATGGCCGGGCAGCGGCCTTTGGCACGGAAAGAAACGGCATCAGCCCTTGCGGAAGCGGTTCACCAGCGAGATCTTGCCGACGGCCTGGCGGGATTCATAGTAGCGGTGGGCATCGGCCACCTCGCTGAAGGCAAAGGACCGGTCAGCCTGGTGGACGTGCAGTTCACCCGTCTCGATCAGGCTGGCCAGGCCCGCCAGGATGCGGCCCTGCCGCTCGCGACCGATGTTGTGCAGCAGCGGCAGCAGCATGTAGACAGCCCGCAGGGTCAGAGCCTTGCTGTGCATCAGGCTGATGTCGATCGTGGCGCGGGCGCTGATCGTGCAGACCGTGCCGCCGAGCCGGACCGCCTCGAAGCTTTCGATCAGGTGGGCGCCGCCGACCGTGTCGAATACAGCGTCGAAGCCGCGGCCGCCGGTGATGCGCTCCCGGTAGACCGCGAGGGCTTCCTCGCTGGCTACGATGACCTCGTCGGTGCCGTAGCGGGCGGCGATGCCGGCCTTCTCGCGCACGGTCACGGTGCCATAGGTGGCAACGCCCTGCAGGCGGAGCAGCTGCGCCGCCAGGTGCCCGACGCCGCCGGTCGCGCCGTGCACCAGGACCTTGTCGCCGGCGGTGGCGAAATCGTGTTCGCGGACACCTTCCCAGGCCGTGATCGCAGCCAGGGGAAACAGCGCTGCCGTCTCATGACTGATGCCATCGGGCTTGCGGGCAATCAGCCGGGCATCGACCAGCATGTATTCGGCCAGGGCGCCCTGACAGGCACCGACACCGCCAGCGCAGCCGAACACCTCGTCGCCGATCTGCCAGTGTCCGCTGTCGGGGCCGACCTCGACGATGCGCCCGGAGAAGTCGCCATTGAGGATGGCCGGAAATGGCGTCGCACTGCTGGCGGCGGCGCCGGACCGTATCTTCACCTCGAGCGGATTGAGGCTGCTCGCCATCACCTGGACCAGGACATGGCCCGGACGGACTGCGGGCAGCGGAACTTCAGCAAGCTCGAAAACATCCGGGCCGCCGAACTGACGGATGACCATGGCTTTCATGATGGCTTCCCCTCCTCTTTCGCCGGCCGGCGGAAG
>CAYOHO010000552.1:0-1597 GCA_964403755.1 uncultured Oscillospiraceae bacterium | reverse complement strand
GGCGGACTCACCACCTGGGCGCCGTCGGGTGTGCGGTTGGCGATCTCGCCCGGTCCGAGTTCGCGCTGGTGGACATAGCCAAGATTGAGGTAGGCAAACGACTCGAACGAGGCGCAGCAGCTGCCCTCCTTGTGGCCAAGCACCAGCGGGGTCCGGCCGAGCCGGTCGCGCGCCGCATAGATGCCGTGGGCGGTCAGGATCATCAGGGTCAGGGAGCCCTGGATCATCTGCTGGGCATAGCGGATGCCCTCAACCAGGCTGCTGCGGGTGTTGATCAGGGCCGCCACCACTTCGGTCGGGTTGACCTCGCCGCCTGACAGCTCCAGGAAGTGGACGCCTGAATCGGACAGGGCCGATTCGGTCAGCTGCCGGATATTGTTGATCCGGCCAACGGTGGTGATGGCATAGCTGCCGAGGTGGGAGCGCACCAGCAGCGGCTGCGGCTCGGTGTCGGAGATGCAGCCGATGCCCATGTGACCGGTCATGCTGGCGACATCATTCTCGAACCGGGTCCGGAACGGGGCGTTCCGGATATTGTGGATGGCCTGGGTGAAGCCCTTGTCACCGTAGATGGCCATGCCACCCCGGCTGGTTCCAAGATGCGAGTGGTAATCCGTGCCGAAAAACACGTCGAGGACACAGTCCTCCCGGGAAACGACGCCAAAAATGCCGCCCATGCTTGTTCTCCTTTGTCGTGAACGGATTGCGGACCTGTCCGGATGAACCGCGGCCCGGCCGGCTGCCCTGAGGCATGAACCTATCATAGCATAAAATGGCGCCGGTTCCGCACCGGGCATCCGGCCGGGAACAGGCGGCAGAACTTCCGTGCGTCAACGTTTTCATGATATAATTGAAAGACACGCCCTAGCCCCAACCAGTCGGATCAAGGTGGAGGAAGACCCATGAAGTCACTGGCAAACCACAAGCGCATCAAGGTCACGGTCAACGGCCGCGAGACCGAGGTCTATGACAACCTGACCATTCTCCAGTCCCTGCTGCAGGAAGACATCCACATCCCGCATCTCTGCTATGACATCCGGCTGGACCGCTCCAATGGCAACTGCGGCCTGTGTGTCGTCGAGCTGGGCCAGAACGCCGAGCGTGATGTGAAGGCATGCCAGACGCCGATTCGAGAAGGCATGGTCATCACGACCAACAGCCCGCGCCTGGAGATCTACCGCAAGGTCCGCCTCGAGCAGCTGCTCTCCGACCATAATGCCGACTGCGTGGCACCCTGTGTGCAGACCTGCCCGGCTAACGTTGATATCCAGTCCTACCTGCGCCAGGTCGGCAACGGCAACTATGAGGCAGCTGTCCGGGTCATCAAGGACAGCAACCCCTTCCCCATCGTCTGCGGCCGTGTCTGCCCGCATCCCTGCGAGGCCCAGTGCCGCCGCAACCTGGTCGACTCGCCGGTCGCGATCAACTATGTCAAGCGCTTCGCCGCCGACTGGGACATGGCCCGCGAGAAGCCCTGGGTTCCACAGACGGCTCCGGCCACCGGCAAGCGCATCGCCATCGTCGGCGCCGGCCCCTCCGGCCTTTCCGCCGCCTACTACAGCGCCATCCTCGGCCATGACGTCACCGTGTTCGAGCG
>CAYOHO010000551.1:0-1608 GCA_964403755.1 uncultured Oscillospiraceae bacterium | reverse complement strand
GGCGGTCGCCTTGAGGATCTCGGTATTGTTGAGGCCGGCGGCCGGCTCGTCGACCAGCATCGCCTTGGGGTGCGTCAGCATCGAGCGGACGATCTCCAGCAGCTTGCGCTGGCCATAGGGCAGGCCGCTGATGGCTTCATCCTGGTCGATCGTAAAGCCGGCGATCTCCATCAGCTCGTCGAGCTCCTTGCGGAAGTCTGTTCCCCGCTTGTTCAGGAAGGATTTGAAGAAGCCCATCTGGTCGCTGAGATCAGAGCCCAGCAGCAGGTTGTCCTCGATGTTGGAGCGATGGAGAAAGCGCGGGGCCTGGAAGGTGCGGCCCAGTCCCATGCGGGCACGGGTGTAGGGCGGCAGCTTCGTGATGTCACGGTCCAGGAACTTGATGGTGCCGGCATCGACATCGTAGATGCCGCTGATCAGGTTGAGGATGGTGGTCTTGCCGGCGCCATTCGGCCCGATGAGGCCGCGGATGGCTCCCGGGTAGGCCTTGATGTTGACATCCTTGGCAGCGACAACGCCGCCGAAGTTCTTGCAGACCGCGTTGAGTTCCAGTGTCGGGTTCATGCGTGGCGCCTCCTCAATTCGTTTTGCCGGTCGTGTCTTCGGCCGGGCCGTCGACGGTGTAGGGCGCCTTCTCCGGTTCGCGGCCGGAAAGCGCGTCCTTGAGGCTGACCCGGACCTTGGCCGGCCCCTCGGCGGCAGCCGCGGCGGCGGCGGGCTTGCGGCGATGGGTCAGCACATGCAGGGCATGCTTCACCATGCCGGCAACGCCCTGGGGCATGAAGACCATGATGACGATGACGCCGATGCCGTAGACCAGCTTGTAGTAGGTCTGCAGGAAGCGCATCATCTCGGGCAGGATGGTCAGGAGCACGGCGCCGAAGAAGGCGCCGACGGTGCTGGAGACGCCGCCGAGCATGACCATGATCAGGAAGATGCCGGACTGCTCAAACGTGAAAGACTCGGCGCTGAGATAGGTGTTGACGTGGGCGTAGAGTGAGCCGGCAAGCGCTGCAAAGGCGCCGGAGATGACAAAGGAGATGACCTTGGTGCGGAAGACATTGACGCCCAGGCAGTAGGCCGCGATCTCGTTGTCACGCACGGAGGCGAGCGAGCGGCCGAGCGAGGAGGTGCGGATGCGGTGCACGATCAGGCCACAGATGAGCGCCAGCCCGAAGATGACATAGAAGTACTTGTGCGTGTCGTCCACGAGCATGAAGCCGAGGTCAAGCGGCGGAATGTTGGGCATGCCCTCGGCGCCGCCGGTCACGGGCTTCCAGTTCTGCAGGATGACGTACACGATCTGCACCAGCGCAATCGTGGCGAAGGCGAAGTACGTTCCCTTGAGGCGGAACAGGACCAGGCCGATGAGCAGCGAGACGATGCAGACCAGCAGGATCGAACCGCCCAGGGCGAGCAGCGGGTGCACGTGCAGCTTGGTCGTCAGGGCGCCGGTCGTGAAGGCGCCGATACCCATCATGCCGGCGGTCGAGAAGGTGACCTGGCCGCCCATGCCCAGCATGATCGAGAGGCCGAATACGGCGATCGCCGAAACCATGGCATTGCACATGACCGTGAGCAGGTAGTCGTTCTTCATCAGGCCAGGCA
>CAYOHO010000550.1:0-1609 GCA_964403755.1 uncultured Oscillospiraceae bacterium | reverse complement strand
TTTTTTTAATTTTTTTTTTTTTTTTTTCCTTTTTTTTTTTTAATATTTATTTTTTTTTTTTTTTTAATTCATTTTATTATTTTCGCAATTTTCATGGGCTTCTGGGCTTATGTTACTTTAAACTTTTTTCCTGCCCGTGACCATGCCCAAAACCGACGAATCCTTCCCTCTCGGCCTGTCCAGCCCCGCCACTCCGGACGCCCCCCGGGGCCAGGTCGGCGATCCCGCCGCGCGCGTCCGCGACCTGCGCGCCGCTCTCGACCGCCACAATTTTCTCTACTACGTCCAGGACGCCCCGGAGATCACCGACGCCGAGTACGATGCGCTCTTCCGCGAACTCGCGGCCCTGGAACAGGCCCACCCCGAGCTGGCCGACCCCAACTCCCCCACCCGCCGCGTGGGCGGGGCCGTGGCCGAGGGCTTTGCCCCGGCCCGCCACAGCCTGCCCATGCAGAGCCTGGACAACGCCATGAGCGTGGAGGACTGGCGGGAGTTCGCCGCCCGGGTACGCCGGGCCTTCAAGGACCAGCTCCTGGCCAACCTCCTGGACCAGGTCCAGGCCGCCCTTGGCCAGACCCTGGACGACAAGCTGAAGGACAAGCTGCGCAAGGACCTGCGCGAGATCGTGGACCAGGAGTGCGACGCGCCCCGCCGCGAATCCCGCCGGGCCTTCCTGGCCCGGGTGCGCACCATCCTCGTGCGCCATTTCTTCCTGCTCGCGCCCGGGGTGGAGGAGGCCCTGCTCCCGGCCTTCGGCCCGGTGTCCCCGGACCTCTGGAAGGACCTGGACCGCCTCCTCGGCCGGTTCTGGATCGACCCCAAGCTGGACGGCCTGGCCCTGGAGGTGATCTACGAGGACGGCCGCTTCGTGCGCGCCGCCACGCGCGGGGACGGCGAGTCCGGCGAGGACGTGACCGAAAACCTGCGCACCGTGCGCAATCTGCCCCTCCAGCTCACCGGGGACGGCCCGATTCCCCGCCTCCTCGAAGTGCGCGGGGAGGTGGTCATCCGCACCGCCGATTTCCAGTCCCTGAACGCCCGCCAGGCTGAGGCCGGGGACAAGACCTTCGCCAACCCCCGCAACGCCGCCGCCGGGTCCGTGCGCCAGCTGGACTCCCGCGTCACCGCCGCCCGGCCCCTGCGCTTCTTCGCCTACGGCCTGGGCCTCGTGGACTGGGCCGACCCCGTCCGGGCCTGGACCACCCAGGAGGAGGTCATGCGCGGCCTCTCCTCCCTGGGCCTGCCCATCCCCGACGAGGCCCGGCTCTGCGCCCGGCCCGAGGAGGTGGAGCAGGGCTTCGCCGCCCTGGCCGAAAAACGCCACGATCTCCCCTTCGAGATCGACGGGCTGGTGGCCAAGCTGAATTCCATCGGGCTCCAGCGCTTCCTGGGGTCCACGGCGCGCGCCCCGCGCTGGGCCATGGCCCTGAAATTTCCAGCCATTCAGGCCAGGACCAAGCTCAATAAAATTCTGGTCCAGGTGGGCCGCACCGGCGTGCTCACTCCCGTGGCCGACCTGGAGCCCGTGTCCCTGGCCGGAGTCATCGTGTCCCGGGCCACGCTCCACAACGAGGACGAGATCAAGGCCAAGGACCTGCGCCAGGGCGAC
>CAYOHO010000549.1:0-1613 GCA_964403755.1 uncultured Oscillospiraceae bacterium | reverse complement strand
GGATGCTTCTTTACATTTCATTATTATACTTTTAATCTGGTTAAGAATCGAGCCAGCCATTTTTATATTAGTTTCGAGGTTAGTTATCTGTACTTTCGCGCCGTCTAATTCTGGTTTATATTTTTTCAGAAGAAAACCAGAAAGGAGAGTGAGCGCGGTAAGAATTCCATTTAGAAGGTAAGAGATCGATTCAGTGTCTATCATGAAAAGAAATAAAACAAAAAAGAACATAAAGGAAAATTAAAAAGGATTAGTAAAAATGGTAAAGTATTCCAATATGTAACACTTAATTATTATAATAGATCTGTTTTTAATTACTCATGCTATCTTCAAACTCTTTCTACTATCAATCCTGCCGGAACGGTATAAACTATCGTATCCGTTCCATACTTGCAAAGTGCGTATCCTGTAACAGTTTCTTTAATGAAATCTGCCTCGATTTCATCAATCCATACTTTAGCTCCGATATTTACAACGTGATCGGATTGTTTTGCCACGATTGATATTCGGAATATACACATGGTTTATTCACTCCTTCAACTCTTCATCTGAAGGGTAACGTCCTGCACAACTCAAATACACTATTCTATCGTCCCATCCTGAAGAATATCCATCATAAAACATACACTTTAGTCTCAGTGCATTAATTTCATCATATTCGCTCGTCATGGAATTAATATAATTTTTAGTTTTATTGCTTGCGTTTTGTTCTACCTGCCGAATGAATTCTTTTAATTGATCTATTTCGGTTTGTTCGGGCATGGTTCATTTCTCCTGCTCATTCTGCAAACAAAGTTGTCTGTTTAACTTTTTCCTTCTTCTCTTCATATTTTCCTTCAAGAAAAGCCGGAATCTTCTTTACAAGTTCCTCGGTTTCTTCTCTTTTATATTCAGCATAATTCATTCCTGATATTACATCTCTATTTTTATTATATAACTCAGAGATGATTTCTTTGATTCTGTCATCATGTGCATCTTTCCAGTTTATCACGACAATCCCGATATCTGAGGAAGTCATGAAAGCGTTTCTTGTTTCAGTCCACACACTGTCTTTTGGGAGTTTCATAGTTCATCCCCTACCTTCTCTGCCACCATCAAAGAAACTACTCCAAGCCCGATACTATAATAGTTCAATGTAAGTGCTCCATATACGAAAAACGCGATACATAATGCGTATGTTGCAAATTTTATACATTCTCTTGTCATTGTTTATTCCTCCTGATCCATATTCTCTTCACATTCCTCTAATTTCTTCTTCCCTTCCTCAGTTATAACCCAATAATAAGCCTTCTCCATCTCTTTTTCTATTCTCTTAACAAATCCTTCCTCTTCAAGTTTCTGCAACGTCTCATTATACCATTTTTGAGTTGGATTACAATATTTTTGATCTATTTTGCAAAGTTCCTTTTTTATTACTGATGTCTTTCTTTCTTTGGTTTTTAGGAGGGCTGAGAGGATTTTATATTTATCATATTCTGGCTGAAATCCTCGCTCTCCTTTGATTCCAGATGTCAACGTTTCACTCCTTATAAATTATCCTTATAATCATATCAAATCTCAATACTTCTTTCTTACCTCCATCATATACGATTTGGATGTATTCATCTTCACTT
>CAYOHO010000548.1:0-1642 GCA_964403755.1 uncultured Oscillospiraceae bacterium | reverse complement strand
TATACTTGGGCCTGGCTTAAAAGCTATGATGAAAATTTCATCGTGACGGGGTCTACGGAATCGAAT
The DNA here is from genome assembly GCA_964403755.1 of uncultured Oscillospiraceae bacterium. Taxonomy (GTDB): domain Bacteria; phylum Bacillota; class Clostridia; order Saccharofermentanales; family UBA5734; genus JAXGXQ01. Next base: position 1,576 of record CAYOHO010000548.1, on the reverse strand, counting down.
TATCCGCCGTCGACGGACAAGAATGCCATTGATCGGGTGGAAAGCCTGCGCTATGACCTCGCAGCGGGGTATCAGACGAAGAGCAGTTTCCGCTTCGGGTTTATATTCGACACCCGTGACTACGTCGGCGGCCCCTCCCGCGGGATCTACTGGAGCCAGTTCATGTCCTATACCGGGGGTATCCTGGGCGGGGACAGCCAGCACATCATGACGGACACCAAGTTCTCCTTCTTCATCCCCCTGATGTGGAACTTCGTCTTCGCCGTGGACACCAATTTCGAATTCATCTTCAACCAGCTTGACGGCCGTCACCATACCATGCACGGTGACCGGCTCCGGTTTGACGGAATGACCGAACTACGCGGCTGGACCAACTTTGACAATGACGGCCGGAGCAAGGCGTCCTTTTCGATTGAGCTCCGTTATCCGATCGAAAAGACGATGCTTTGGGGCGTCTTCTTCTACGACATCGGGATGGTGTGGGACGGCTACAACGACATCAATTTCGATTTTACCGATTACAAGCACAGCATCGGCTTCGGCTTCCGGCTGCAGCTGGCGATGCTGCCGATCCGGCTCTACTTTGCCCGCCGCTTCCACTATCCGGACGGCGAGATCGAGTGGGTGGGCGGTACGAAATTTTTCAAGGGCTGGGAGACGGTATTCTCCGTGGCCGGCATTTTTTAGGCAAAAACGATCAGGAGGTACGAAACAATGCGCCGTGTGACGCTCATGCTCATGACCATGCTGCTGGGGGCCTCTGTCCTGCCGGCTTCTTCCCTCAAGGACATCATCAAGCCCGGTGTCGTCGACATGACGCGGCTCTTTGACGAATACGCCTCCAAGAGCAAGGCCGCGCAGGACCTGCGCGAGAAGAAGGCCAAGTTCGCGGCCGAGGTCCGGCAGCAGGCCGAGCTGATCAAGAAGATGGAGCAGGAGCTCAAGGGCCTCCTGGCCGGGATGTCCGACAGCGAGAAGCGCCGCCGCATCGCCGAGATCGAGTTCAAGAAGGCCGAGCTGACCCGCCTGATCGCCCAGCGCAACAGCGAGCTCGCCACGGAGGAGAAGGATCTCTCCAAGCCGATCCTCAAGGACATCTACGAGGCGATCCGGGCCGTGGCCAACAAGCAGGGGGTCAAGATCGTGTTTGACGCCCGCTCCCAGATCGCCTACCACGACATCAGCCTCGACCTGACCGAACTGGTCCTCAACCGGTTGCGGCTGATCATGGTACAGAAGAAGCAGTATTGACCCATGGCGTTCACCGCGGCCGCGCTCGCCGCACACGCGGGCGGCACAGTGTACGGGGACGCCGCCTGTCTCCTTGAGGCCCCGGGCGCGCTTGCCTCGCCGCGTCCGGGAACCTTCGTCTACGCCCCCAACGCGCGGGTCTTCCGCGAGGCCCTTGCCGCCGGCTTCGATCTGATCCTGGCCGCGGCAGTCCACGATCCCGCCGCCCGGGCCGTGCTGGTTGTGCCCGATCCCAAAAAAGCATTCCTGCAGCTCATGCGCCTTTTCGTGCCCGTGGACGGGGCCCTGCCCGTCCGCTTTTGCCTCTTTCCCGAATCGGCCTGCC
>CAYOHO010000547.1:0-1642 GCA_964403755.1 uncultured Oscillospiraceae bacterium | reverse complement strand
GATCCGGACCAGATGCCGCGCATCCTGGCCGATATCTGCGAGAAGGCCAATATCAAGGTGTTCCTCGGCTCGCTCGAGTCGGAGGAGAACCGGGGCATGGGCACCACCCTGAGCATCGCCGTCATCTACCAGGACCAGCTGGCCCTCGCCCATGTTGGCGACTGCCGCGCCTACCTCTACCGCGATGGCGCCCTCATGCGCCTGACCGTCGACCACACGCTGGTCCAGGAAATGATCGATGCCGGCAGCCTCACGGAAGCCGAATCCCAGAACCATCCACGCCGCAATGTCCTGACGCGCGCCCTGGGCGCCCCGGAATTCATGCAGGCAGATACACTCACCCTTCCGCTCTCGCGCGGCGACCGCATCATGCTCTGCTCGGACGGCCTTCACGGCGCGGTCCCCGAGAGCGAGATCCGGGCTGTCCTGCGCAAGGAGAAGACGCCGGAGCAGGCTGTCTCGCGGCTGATTGAGCTTGCCAACGAGAGCGGCGGAGAAGACAACGTGACGGTCCTCGTCTACAATCTTTGACCGGACCGCAGCGCCAACTGGAGGATAAACCACGATGGATCAGACAATGACGGCAAGCTTGACCGGCAGCGTGATCGGCGGCCGTTATGAAATTGTCCAGCCGCTCGGACAGGGCGGCATGGCCCACGTCTACCTCGCCAGGGACCTGCGCACCGGCGGGCAGGTCGCGATCAAGGTCATGCGCGACGACCTGTCGAATGACGCCGAGTTCATCAAGCGCTTCGAGTCGGAGGCCCGCGCGGCCTCCAGCCTCAACCATCCGAACATCGTGCGCGTCATGGGCTTCGGCCAGGACCTCGACCGCCGCTACATCGTCCAGGAATATGTCGAAGGCAGCTCGCTCAAGGAGCTGATCGAGGAACACGGGCCGATCCCGTGGCAGTCGGCCGTCCCGATCGCCATCCAGATCGGGCTCGCGCTCGAGCATGCCCACCGCAACGGCATCGTCCACCGCGACATCAAGCCGCACAACATCCTCATCACCAAGGACATGACGGCCAAGGTCACCGACTTCGGCATCGCCCGCGCCACCACCGCGAATACGATTACCCTGACCAGCGGCGTGACCTTCGGCTCCGTGCACTACTTCTCGCCGGAACAGGCGCGCGGCACGATTGTGGGGGAGAAGTCGGACATCTACTCGCTCGGCATCGTCATGTACGAGATGGTCACCGGCCGCGTGCCATTCGACGGCGACACCTCGGTGGCCGTCGCCATCAAGCACCTCCAGGAAGTGCCGCCGCTGCCGTCGCAGCTCAACCGCTCGATTCCGCGCGGCCTCGACCAGATCATCATGAAGTGCATGCAGAAGTCGCCCGACAACCGCTACCGCGATACGCGCGAGCTGATCGACGAGCTCGATGCCCTGATGGTCGACCCCAACGGCGTCTTTGGCATCGTCCCCGGTGTTCCGGACCGTGACGGCCAGACGACTGCCCTGCAGGCGATGCGCCCCGACCCCAACTACAACAAGCTGCGCGAGATCGAGCGCACGATCAACGACCGGCGTCGCCACCGCAACCGCGACACGGTCATCGTGCTCGCCATCATCGTCGTCGCCGTCGAGGTCGTTCACATCGCCGCTGGCGGTGAATTCGCGGTCGTCGGCCTT
>CAYOHO010000546.1:0-1648 GCA_964403755.1 uncultured Oscillospiraceae bacterium | reverse complement strand
CATAACCGAGGAAAACCGGCAGAAGACCGCTGCCGCCGGCGGGCACGATGCCGACCTTGCCGGCCGCGGTCGGATAATTGGAGAGAATGACGCGGCGATCGCCGTTCAGCAGCTTCAGGCGGTCGCCATAGGCGTAGATGATGCCGTCGACAACCTCGTCGACAAAGTGCTCGGGATTGTTGATGATTTTGCGCATATTCCTTATCCTCCAGTCAGTAAATCGAACATGCCAGGGTCACTCTTCCTGGTCATATGGCGAATCTTTCGCCGCCGGCTGCCTGGCGGCCGCATTGGCCGGCTTGGCAGGCCTGGCCGGTTCCGACGGCCGCTCCGGGGCGTCGATCATAATGTTCAGGATTTCCACATCGGTCTCTTTCATGCCCCGGCGGCCCATTCGTCCGACACTGGCGATAGTCTGCTCGATATCTTCCTTGACCAGGCCCTCACCGGGCGCGAACTTGCGATCCTTGCGGCTCATTTCGAAGGCCATGATCGCCGCGTCGACCGAAGAGGCTATCTTGGCCGCGCAGGACGGTTTGGCGCCGTCGCAGACGATGCCGCCGACATTGGCGATCGTGTTGCTGATGGTGTCGGCAATTTCATCATAGCTGCAGCCGTGCAAATAAGCAATGCCGGCGCCGCTTCCGGCCGCCGCGCTGACCGCGCCGCAATAGGCGGACAACCGGCCGATTGAGTGCTTCTGGTGAATCGAAACCAGGTTGCTGATCACCAGCGCCCGGTACAGCTTTTCTTCGCCGGCGTTCAATTCGATGGCGTACTCGATGACCGGCAGCGAGACGGTCATGCCCTGGTTGCCGCTGCCGCTGTTGATGACGACCGGCAGCACGCAGCCGCTCATCCGGGCGTCGGATCCGGCCGAAGCGCGGGCTTTGGCCCGGGTCCGGATATCGTTGCCGAAGACTTCGATCAGGGTCTTGCCGACGCTGGCACCCCAGGCATGTTTGAGACCCTCGTCGGAAATGGCGATGTTCAGCCGGATCTGGTTGTCCAGCAATTCACGGACATCTTCGATCCGGACCGCCTCGGCGAAATCCAGAATGCTCCGAACTGACAGCTGCGCATAATCGAGGCTGTCAGGTTCTCCGGCAACGGCGCCCCGGGCGGCAAACAGAACCTGGCCGTCCCGCTCGATGCGCGTGACATGGGTATGCTCGGACTTGATCTCCACCAGGGCTTCGTGGCCGTCCCCGGCTACTTTGACGACAATATGCAGTTTCTCCGGCGTCGACAGCAGGCGGACCGCGCAGATATCTTGCTGAAGCAGGTTCCGGACCTGCCGGCGATGCTCGTCGGTGACGGACTGCAGCACTTCCAGGCCGGCTTCGGCGCTGCCGCCGATGGCGCCGAGGACGGCGGCAGCCTCGATGCCCTTGAGACCGCCGCTGTTCGGGACGGTCACACCCTTGACGTTCTTGATGATGTTGCCGCTGCATAGCACGTCCAGGTGCTGCGGCAGCTGACCGAGCACCTGGCGCGCCTTCGCCGCCGCGTAAGCGACGGCGATCGGCTCGGTGCAGCCCAAAGCCGGTACCAGTTCATGTTTCAGTATCGCCAGGTAATTATCATACACGGTATGGTCAATCATGCTGTTCTCCATTCGTCAGATGCCCAGATAGGCCTGCCGGAC
>CAYOHO010000545.1:0-1650 GCA_964403755.1 uncultured Oscillospiraceae bacterium | reverse complement strand
TGTAGAAGTCCCAGACGTCGCCCTCGTAGGGGACGCCGGCGGCGATGGCCTTGGCGGTATCAATGACGCTGCCGCCGCCGACGGCAAGCAGGCAGCCGATGCCGTTCTCGCGGCAGATGCGGATGCCCTCGTAGACCGGCTCGAGCGTCGGGTTGGGCTGGATGCCGGTCAGCTCGAAAAGCGCGACGCCGGCAGCGGCGAGCGATTCTGTCAGCCGCTTGTAGAGGCCGGACTCATAAATCAGGGCATTGCCGTAATGGATCATCAGGACCCTGTCGGCCAGGCGGCGCACCTCGGCGCCGACGCTGTCCTCGGCCTGGCGGCCCATGCTGAAACGGGTAGGCGAGACAAACTGGAAATCTTCCATGGAACGCTCCTCGCTGCTGTTGGTGGGGGTCAAATGCGGTCTGATGCGGTCTTCCGGTCGGCCGGGATGACCCGGCGGCAGCCATGACGGTGCAGGTTTCCTGCCCTTGAATCGAAAGGTGTCAATCACCTGATGGCTTCATCATAGACTCTATAGATACAATAGAGTCAAGCGCCTTTTCCAGGACTATTTCCAATCGGTTCATGCTATAATGCACACAAGGCGCGACAGGCGGCAAGGTGCTCGCGTGCACCCCATCTGCTTACGGCGGCGGAGCCCTCCCGTGTACCCGCCTGAATCAGGCAGCATCAGCCCGAATGTCGGGGAAGGCGGTTCCATGGAAAGACTCAGCATCGGTGAAATGGCCCGGCTCAACAACATCTCGGTGCAGACCCTGCGCCTGTACGGCAAGATGGGCCTGATCGAGCCCAGCATCGTGAATCCCGAATCGGGCTACCGCTACTACGACCTGCGCCAGTCGGCGGTTCTCGACATGATCCAGTACATGAAGTCGCTCGGCCTGTCGCTGAACGAAATCAAGGCCCAGCTGGACGAGCCGCATATCGACGTCATCCTCTCCGCGCTCGACGAGCGGCTGGATGAGGTCGAGCAGCAGATCGACCAGCTGCGGGTCAGCAAGCGCGGCATCCAGAACCTGATCCATCGCCTGCGGGTCTACCAGTCGGTTTCCGAGCCCGGCACGATCGTCGAGGAGCAGATTCCGGAGCGGCTGATCCACAGCTATGCGGCCGGCCGCGACTTCCATGCCGAAGGCCCGGACAGCTTCGAGAACCTGCTGCGCCAGATGAAGCGGCACGTCCTGGAAAGCCGGCTGCCCCTCTCCTACTTCTGCCAGGTCGGATCGATCATCGCCGGCGAAAGCTTCCGCCGGCGCGAATACCTCACAACCAAGATCTTCATTGCGGCCGACAAGTACTCGGCCCGCTTCATGCCGACGGAAACGCTCCCCGCCGGCCGCTACCTCTGCGTCTACTTCGAGAACTTCCGCAACGAGACAACCTACGCCAGCCGCCTGCTCGAGGAGATCGACCGGCGCGGCCTGACCATCTGCGGCGACTACATCTGTGAAACGATCGCCGAGTTCCCGATCTTCCGCAAGGCCGAACGCAATACCTTCATCAAGATCCAGGTCCCGGTCAGCCCGGCCTGACCCTGACCCGGCGGAACCGGTCGCCCGGCCTGACCGGGCCGGCCGTCAGCCGCTGGCATTCCCGGAACCGGCCGCCCGCCGCGGGGGCAGCCGATCAGCAGCAAGGAGCATG
>CAYOHO010000544.1:0-1659 GCA_964403755.1 uncultured Oscillospiraceae bacterium | reverse complement strand
ATCCACGGCATCGTGCGCGACAAGCAGGGCCGCAAGATGTCGAAGTCGCTTGGCAACGGCATCGACCCGCTCGAGATCATCGACACCCAGGGCGCCGACGCCCTGCGCTACGCGCTCGTGACCGGCAACGCCCCCGGCAACGACCAGCGCTTCTCGCTCGAGAAGATCGAAGCCGGCCGCAACTTCATCAACAAGATGTGGAACGCCTTCCGCTTCACGGTGATGAACTTCGACGACGAGATGGACTTTGCCTCGGTCAGGCCGGACGAATGGACCACCGAGGACCGCTGGATCCTTTCCCGCCTGCAGGAGGTGATCGGCGACGTCAGCCGCAACCTCGACCACTACGACCTTGGCGTGGCGCTGGCCCGCATCTACAGCTTCATCTGGGAGAACTTCTGCGACTGGTACATCGAGCTGGCCAAGACCCGCCTGGCCGAGAAGGGCAGCCGCGGCCGCCTCGTGGCCCAGTCGGTGCTCAACACCGTGCTGACAACCGCCATGAAGCTGCTGCACCCGTTCATGCCCTTCGTGACCGAGGAGATCTACGGCCACCTGGTCCAGGACGACGAAGCCCTGATCACCGCCGCCTGGCCGCAGCCTGACGAGGCGCTGGTGAACCCGGCCGCCGAGCGCGAGATGGGCATGATCATGGAGGCGATCCGCGGCATCCGCAATATCCGCACCCAGATGAACGTGCCGGTGAACCGCCGCACGCACATCATCGCCGTGTCGGCCAGCGAGGCCGTGCGCAGCCAGCTGGCGGCCAGCATGCCGTTCCTCTCGCGCCTGGCGCTGGTCAGCGGCATCGACACGCGCACCACACGCGCCGGCATCCCCGATACGGCCGTGACGGCCATCTTCGACGGCGGCGAGATCTTCATTCCGCTTGAGGACCTGATCGACATCGGCCAGGAGATCGCCCGCCTCGAGAAGGAGCAGGCCGGTCTCGAGCAGGAGCTGGCACGGGTCAGGGCCAAGCTGGACAATGCCGAGTTCACCAGCCGGGCGCCGGAACGGGTCGTCCAGGCCGAACGTGACAAGGCGGCCCGCTACGAGCAGATGTACCAGAACCTGACCGAGCGTCTCGCCCAGCTCGCCCGCTGAGCCTGCGTGCCCGGCTGTGAACGGCCCGGGCACGGCGCTGTCGGCAGAATGCCGGAAAAGCGCCGTCTGCGGAACGTTGAGTTCTGATTGACGCTGGTCCTGCCTGACGATAGAATGAATGTGTATGAAATTCCGCACGGACGGGCAGCCGTCCGATGCATGGCCGTCCGGACGTCCCCCTGCCCCCAGCAAATCCTGTCTGCGGCGGTTTGAAGGAAATGAAAAGGAGTGACTGAATCATGGCACTGGTCAACACAACGGAAATGTTCAAGAAGGCGTATGCGGGTGGTTATGCCATCGGTGCGTTCAACGTCAACAACATGGAGATCATCCAGGGCATCACCGAGGCCGCCAAGGAACTGAAAGCCCCGCTGATCCTGCAGGTCTCCGCTGGCGCCCGGAAGTATGCCAACCACACCTACCTGATGAAGCTCGTTGAAGCCGCCATCATCGAGACCAACCTGCCGATCGCGCTCCACCTTGACCATGGCGATTCCTTCGAGCTCTGCAAGAGCTGCATCGACGGCGGTTTCACCTCTGTCATGATCGACG
>CAYOHO010000543.1:0-1662 GCA_964403755.1 uncultured Oscillospiraceae bacterium | reverse complement strand
GCCTCCTTCTCCTCGATCCGCTGCTTGCGGGTCTTGAACATGGAGGCGGCGATGCTCTGGTCGAGCCGCGAGTGCATGCCGACCAGGACGTTCTCGACCACGTCCATTTTCTTGAAGAGGTTGATGACCTGATAGGTGCGGGCAATGCCAGCCTCGTTGATCTGGAAGCCGCGCCGGCCGTCGATGCGCTCACCGTTGAAGGTGATCGTGCCGGCGTCCGGCTTGTACACGCCGCTGATCAGGTTGAAGAACGTCGTCTTGCCGGCGCCGTTCGGGCCGATCAGGCCGCTGATCTGGTTCGGCTTCACGGTCAGGCTGACGTCATTGGTCGCGACCAGGCCGCCGAAGCGCAAGGTGAGGTGCTCAACTGTTAGCATGCTGTGCCTTCCCTTCCTGGCTGCCCTGGGTCGGGCCCTTCCTGAACTTGTGGAGCGTATCCCGGATGACGCCATAGATGCCGCCGGGCATAAGCACGATGACCGCAAGAAGCAGGCCGCCATAGATGAACATCTGGTATTTCTGGGCGGAACGCAGCGCTTCGTTGAGGAGCAGCACAGCGAAGGCGCCCGTGACCGGGCCAAGCAGCGAGGCCGACCCGCCAAAGAGCAGCATGGTCAGGAACATGACCGACTGTCGGTTGGTGAAGGTGTCCGGGCTGATGAAGCGGGTCAGGTGCGCATAGAGGGCGCCGGCGTAGGCCGTGTAGAAGGCGCTGAACGCGAAGGCGACGACCTTGTACTTGCGCACATTGACACCCATGCCGTCGGCAGCGTGGCTGTTTTCCCGGATGGCCAGGAAGGCGCGGCCGACCTTCGACTTGATCAGGTTCGTCTTGACGATCAGGAAGATCGCAACCATCACCAGTGAGAAATAATAGTACTTGGTATAGGAATTGAGCTTGTAGCCGAAAAGGTCGATGGTCGAGGTGAAGAAGCCGGTGAAGTTGCCGGTGACATTTCCTGGCGAGGACGCGACTAGCTGGTAGACGATTTCGCCGAAGGCGATGGTGGCCAGCGAGAGGAAGTGGAAGACCAGCTTGGAGGCCGGATAGGCCAGCAGGGCGCCGATCACGGTGGCGATGCAGGCTGCCAGGATCATCGCGATCGGGATCGGGATGCCGGCGTACTTGAACAGCATGACCGAGCCATAGGCGCCGATCGCGAAGAAGGCGGCGTGGCCCATGGAGATCTGGCCGCAGTATCCGAAGACAATGTCAAGGCCGGAGACAGCGATGATGAAGAGCGCTGCGAAGCAGAGCACCAGCACGCCGTAGTTGAAGTTCAGCGCGGTAAAGACATACGGCAGGGCAACAAGCGCCGCCACGAAGACCAGGAATGCGACGGTCTTTTTCGTGCCGCTTTTTTTCAGAGCATTCACGTTGTTCCCTCCCTTATTCCGTAATGGCGCGTTCATTGAAGATACCGGTCGGCTTGACGAAGAGGAAGAGGATCAGCAGGACATAGGCAACGAGGTCCTTGTACTGCGACGTCACATAGGCCGCCGTGAAAGTTTCGAGGATGCCAAGCAGGAGGCCGCCGACGATGGCGCCGATCATGTTGCCGAAGCCGCCCATGACGGCGCTGGAGAAGCCCTTGCGGCCGATGAGGGCGCCGAGCGTGGTGTAGACGCCGTAGGTCGGGCCGATCGCCATGCCGGCCAGGG
>CAYOHO010000542.1:0-1670 GCA_964403755.1 uncultured Oscillospiraceae bacterium | reverse complement strand
GGCTGCAGGACAGCGACAGCCACCAGGTCTGGACATGCGGCAGGACGGCGCCTTTCCGCTCCTCGATGCTGCCGGTTGTGAACTCGTCGACCTTGCGCCAGCGGATGCCTTCCGGCAGGTCATGGTGTTCCTTGCAGGCAATCTGGCAGGCCATGCAGCCGGTGCAGAACCGCTGGTCGAAATGGAAGCCAAGCTGGCCGGCAGCCGGCTCGGGCTCCGGTGCGACGGATGCCGCATCGGCGGCAATCGGTTCCACGGCGGCAGCGGCGACGGCGGCAGCGGCAGCCGGCTCGGGTGTGGCTGGTGCCGCATCGGGAGCGATCGGTTCCGCAGCGGCGGCAGCGACGATGGCAGCCGGCTTGACCTTCCGGGCGATCGGTTCCACGGCGGCGGCTGCACGTTCTTCAAGCGACACCTCGACGAGACAGGTGTGCGACGGGTTGGAGAAGGCCAGCGGGGTCGGCTGGTAGCGGGTGAGGACGTTGACCGAGCCGTTGCGGTCGATCCCGTCGGCGTCCGGCATCCACCAGGCGCCCTGGGGCAGGGACACGACGCCGGGCATGATGCGGGGCGTCACCTTCACGGTGATCACCGTGGCGCCGCGATCGTTGAAGACACGCACGCGGTCGCCATCGGCGAGGCCGCGGGCGGCGGCATCGGCCGGGCTCATCAAGAGCCGGTGCGGCTCGGCTTCGGCCATCCAGCCGGAATTGTCATACGATGTGTGGATGCGGCTCTTGCGGTGGGGGCAGATGCACTGGAGCGGGAAGCGCTGGCGGAGCGGGTCCGCCGGGCCTTCCCAGGCCGGCACGTACTGCGGCACGGCGGGGATCTGCGCCGGGTTCTGCAGCGCCCAGAGCCGGGGTGAGAAGATCTCGATCCTGCCCGACGGGGTCGGGAACGGATGGTTCTCCGGGTCCTCGATCTGCTCGCGGAAGGCAACATAGGGCTTCACCGGCCAGCGATAGACGCCATCGGCGCGGAAGGTCTCGAAATCGGGGAAGCCGGGATTGCGGCTCGCCGTCTCGGCGACCAGCCAGCTCAGCCAGTCCTCGAGCGTTCGGCCTTCGGTGAAGCGCTCGCGCACGCCCGGCCCGAGCCGGCCGGCCAGGTCGGCGATCCAGTCGTAGCCATTGCGGCACTCGCCCGGCGGGTCAACCGCCTTGTTGAGGTAGTAGATCTCCTCGCCGAACTGCCAGGGCTGGCCAATGTTGTCGCGCTCGAACATGTTGTCGGACGGCAGCACGAAGTCGGCGAAGCGGGCGCTCGCGGTCATGAAGAGCTCACTGACCACGATCAGCTCGACCTTGCTTTCGTCCGCGATCAGCTGCTTCATGGCGTTGATGTCGCTCTGCTGGTTGATCAGGACATTGCCGGCGAGGTTGAAGATCAGCTTGATGTCCGAGCCCAGGCGATCGGTTCCCTGAACGCCTTCGGCAGCGCCCATCTCGTGGCCGCGGCGGATCGCCTCCGGCCAGGTGAAGTGGGAGATCCGGGACGGGTTCGGGTTGGGCATGGGCAGCGCGGCCACGGACGGTGAACGTGCCGGCGAACCCTTGCCGGAGGCCCAGCCGCCGGGGACGCCGACATTGCCGGTCATGGCCGCCAGGATGGTGGCGCTGCGGGCCGACTGCTCGCCGTTGGCATGGCGCTGCGAGGCGTAGCCCTGG
>CAYOHO010000541.1:0-1677 GCA_964403755.1 uncultured Oscillospiraceae bacterium | reverse complement strand
GCTGCAGCAGGGCGGCCAGCGCCGCTGCCGGCAGGCCGAGCCGGTCGATCAGGATGGCGCCGGCCAGATCGCGGCCGGGGTCGCTGACCAGGCCGGTCTTGGGATAGAGGAAGGTGACCGTGGCATCAGCCACGACCGCGCCGTCGACATACGCGGCGGTGTCGGCGTCGAGCCCCGAGGGCACGTCGATGGCCAGCACCCGGCCGCCGGCCGACCGGATGGCGGCGATGCGGCGGAAGCATTCAGCGGTTTCCGGCGCCAGCGGGCGGCTGGCCTGGAAGCCGGTCCCGAACACGCCGTCGATCACGAGCGCCGGGCTTTCCGGCAGGTCGGCAAAGCCGGGGCAGGGAATGCCGAGCGCCCGCACGGTGGCGAGCTGGGCGAAGTATTCCGGCGTCCCGGCGGGGCTGCCGTCGAGATAGCAGGAGACTGTATGGCCGGCGGCCTGCAGCAGCCGGGCTGCGACGAGGGCGTCACCGGCGTTCTGGCCGTGCCCGCAGACCACGCGGACCGGCAGGACCGCTCCGTGCCCGTGGCCGGCAGCTCCCGCCAGCAGCCGCTCCGCCTCGCGCGCTACCGCGATGCCGGCATATTCCATGAGGACCCGCACCGGGATCCCCAGCTTGGTGTCGATGAGCGCATCCAGCGCCTGCTGCTGGCGCCGTCCGATCGTCCACATAGGCAGGCCTTTCCCCGCGCCGCGGCGCGGCCGCTCCTGGATTCGGGACCGTTTCTCCTGTCCATTATCGCACAGGCAGCGCCCTTTGGCGCAGCTGGAACCGTGCTGTCGCAAAAAAGGGGCTGCCCTGCGGCAGCCCCTCCTGGTTTCTTCTTCTGATGTCTATTGCCGGAGCGCCCGGTGCAGGTGCGCGGCCGGCAGGTGCTCAGAGATGCTTGTCCAGTGCGCCGGCAAGCTCCGCATAGGGACGGGCGCCGATCAGGCGCTCGACAACCTGGCCGCCCTTGAGGATATAGATGGTGGGAATGCTCATGACCTTGAACTGCTCGGCCAGGGTGGCTTCCTCATCGACATTGACCTTGCCGATGACGGCGCGGCCGGCATAGTCCTCGCTCAGCTTGTCGATGGTCGGGGCGACCATGCGGCAGGGGCCGCACCAAACCGCCCAGAAGTCGAGCAGGACCGGCTTGTCGCTGTTCAGGACCTCCGTCTGAAAATTGTCGTTCGTGATGGTCAGGGCCATATCAATCATCCTCCTGATTCTCCGGCCTGTTCCAGAACGCGCAGCACCGGCTCCTTCTTTGAGGCAAGTATAGGCGCGCTGCAGAAAATGCTCGGTAACTTGAGTTACACCGCCACCCGCGGCCGCAGACGGGCTTCGCGCCGGGATGAAACCATCCGGTGAGACATGCAGAGCCGGGTTCCCGGGAAGGCCCTGCCGCGCGCCAGCCCGCGCCGTCCGGGACGGGACGCCGGCCGGCGGGGCTGTCCGGGCGATTTCAGATCGTCACAGACAGCTCGGCACAGGCGGGCCGTGGGCGGGCTTCCCGGACGATCTCAGATCGTCGCCGGCGGCTCGGCGCAGGCCGGGCCATGGGCATGCACGTCTTCGGGGCCAGTGGTTCCGGCGGAGATGCTGGACAGGTCGAACGGCGTCGCCTGGTAGACATAATAGTTCAGCCAGTTGGCGAACAGCAGGTAGGCCGAGCTGCGCCAGC
>CAYOHO010000540.1:0-1677 GCA_964403755.1 uncultured Oscillospiraceae bacterium | reverse complement strand
GCCGTGCCCCTGATATGGTTGTTATGTGTCAAGAAGATAAAACTTTTCCACCCCTTCTTCAATGGCTTTGCTGTATTGCGATATACCCAGGATATGGACCGGGGCGTGAGCTTTGGGCGACGTTTGATCAACCTGATATTCGCGGGTTGGATACCGCATGACCTGTCTTCGTCACGGAGCTGCCTCTGTCTACTGTCGGGAGTTCGGTTTCCCTTATCCTCTTAGGGGCAACGAGGATTCTCCTTACGTGTCACGCCCCCGTCCATATCCTGGATTTTGTCTCTCCCTCTTTTTATCTACTTGTTTTTGTCTTTACTAAATCCGTTTATGACCAAATCTGTACGTAGCTCACGCTGGCACGGAAACCTTTTGCGCAATCGCCCACATGAACCCCAATAGTTCCCGCGCTGTGGCAATGATAACCTTGTTGCGGTTCTTGCCTCTTGCCATCAGCCGCCGAAACCGGGTACACAAACGCACCTGGCATCCCCAGGCGATATCCCGGATTTCCTTGCTCACCCCTTGCTGCCGCTTCCAAAGCTGCCGACTTATACGAGCTGGGTAACAATAGGTTTGGGCCGCCTCGGTCAACGCCCGCCGGACATGGCTGTTGCCACTTTTTGTGATGCCGCCCTGTCGTCTCCGAGAACCGCTTGAGTCTTCGGAGGGCACAAGCCCCAGAAATGCCATTAAGGAACTCGGATGATCAAAGCGGGTTAGATCACCCAGTTCAGCGATGGTCGTCGCCGCCACAATAAGGCTCACTCCTCGCATGGCTTGCAACGCCGTAACCAGCGGGGCCAACCGCCATTCCGTAACCAGCGTCTCAATGTATCGGGTGAACCGCTCCACTCGCTCTGTCGCTTCCTGGATGGCGTTGATGTATTCCTGAAATACGATCTGTTGCGCCGGGGTCGGCATCTTCTGCTCCGACAGCCAACGAAAATGCATCGGCCCCCAACTGGTTTTCCCGGCATACCGAATCCCGAGACGCAGCAATATCGCTTTTAACTGCTGACGCGATATCCTCTGTGCCTTGACCGCATCTTCCCGCCCTCGTATAAGATCGCGCATGGCTTCATCGTCTTCGCGCGGCACATGAACGTACGTCAGTTCGCCAGAACGATGCAACCGCGCCAGAGTAACTGCATCGCGCCGATCGGTCTTGATCCGCTCTGCCGCACTACGAGGAATATGGGCCGGAGATACCACCGTACAGTCGTACCCTTTCGATGTCAAAGATCGATATACGTCGTAACCGCATGGTCCTGCTTCATAAACGAATTTTAGATCCCGTCCGGCGCCCGATATCTTTTTCAACATACGAGCAAGCGAATCGGAATCCCCTCTGATCGTGCCATAGTGTCTGACTTCTCCTTCTCGCCCTTCTTCTGCAATTGCCACCGATATGGAATCCTTGTGTACATCCAAGCCAACATATGCTATAGACTGTTTCATGACCTGTCTCCTTGGTTATGGCTCTGTGCCGTTTCTTATTGAACAGCATAACCCACGTCGCAAGGATGGCAGGTCTCTTCCTCACATAACAACCATTATGTCTACTCCAAATTTTTGGAGTCAGTCAAGAAATGACGAAGCCGTAAAAAGTCGATAATGATAGAAAAACGGGAGTTCCGGCGTCTCGCCGGCAAAATCTTTCAAATCAATACGGAATAA
>CAYOHO010000539.1:0-1681 GCA_964403755.1 uncultured Oscillospiraceae bacterium | reverse complement strand
GGGTTGATGTTCGGCGACGGCACACCTTGGCTTGGACTCAAAGGGCTCTTCTTCGTCACCGGGGCGGACAATTCGCCGGCTCTGGGAACCGCCTATGCCGCGATGAACCCCTTCTCCAGCGCGACCTACGAGGGCGTCTATTCGGCGATTAACTGGACGCCCGTTCCGCTCTGGGCGAAGTTCTTCTTCCAGTTGGTCTTCGCAGGAACTGCCGCGACGATCGTCTCGGGCGCCGTGGCTGAACGCATCAAATTCAAGGCCTTTCTGGTCTTCAGTTTGTTGCTGGTCGGCTTCATGTACCCGATCAGCGGTCACTGGATATGGGGCGGCGGCGTGCTGGCGGCCTCCAAGGCTGCCGAGGGCCTCAATGCCTTCTTCCACAGCTTCCGCGACTTTGCCGGCTCCACCGTGGTTCACTCGGTCGGCGGCTGGGCGGCTCTCACCGGCGCCCTCATTCTCGGGCCCCGCATCGAGAAGTTCCGTCCCAACGGAGCCATTAAGCCCGTGATGGGGCACAACATGACCAGCGTCGCTCTCGGCGTGCTGATCCTGTGGCTCGGCTGGTTCGGCTTCAACCCCGGCTCCACGATGTCAGCCGGCAACGGCGCCGCGATCTCCCACGTGCTGATCGCGACCAACATCGCCGCCGTGACCGCAACCCTGAGCGCCGCTGTGGCCGCCTGGCTGCTGCTGAAGAAGCCGGACCTCAGCATGATCCTCAACGGCTGTCTGGCGGGCCTGGTTGCCGTGACCGCCCCCTGCGCCTTTGTCTCTGTCACCTCCGCGGCGATCATCGGCGCCATCGCCGGCGTTCTGGTGGTGTTCGGCGTGCTGTTCTTTGATAAGATGCGGATCGACGATCCGGTGGGCGCGCTCTCTGTACACCTGCTGAACGGCGTATTCGGCACCTTGGCGGTCGGCCTGTTCTACAACGACAAGATCGCAACGGACGTTGCGGGCCTGGCCACCGGCTTGACCCGGAGCGCTCAGTTCATTCAGCAGCTCAAGGGCGTCGTGTTGGTCGGCTTATTCACCGTGATTCTCTCCGCGATCATTTGGTACGCCATCAAGGCGATCATGGGACTTCGCGTGACCCGCGAAGAAGAACTGGGCGGACTGGACCTCGGCGAGCACGGCAACGAGGCATACCCCGACTTCCAGGGGTTCCTGACCAAGTAATCAAAGAAAGGAAACGAGCATGAAACTCATCATTGCAGTGATACAGCCCGACAAGTTGGCAGATGTCAAGGACGCGCTCACGGCCGCCAAAGTGACAAAAATGACGGCGTCGAACGTGATCGGATGCGGTCAGCAGATGGGCTACACGGAAACTTACCGCGGCATCCCCGCTGAAGTCAATCTTCTCAAAAAAGTCGAGCTTCGCATCGCAGTGAACGAAGATTTCTTGAAGCCGACGATCGACTTGTTGCCGAGGCGAATCTGGTTCACCACGTCATGCATCACCAGCGGCTGGCGGTCCGGATTCTTGTAGCTGTTGGCATGCGAGCAATCGACGACGATGTTCTGCGGCAACTTTGCCTTGACGAGGGCTTGTTCCGCGATCGCGACGCTGACCGAATCGTAGTTAGGCCGGCCGCCGCCGCCACGCAGCACGAGATGACCGTAACGGTTGCCGTGGGTGCGCACGACCGAGGTACGGCCTTGCATGTTGATGCCGAGG
>CAYOHO010000538.1:0-1686 GCA_964403755.1 uncultured Oscillospiraceae bacterium | reverse complement strand
TCCGTGAATTGGAGCAACATGGCCAAAGTGCACAGGGATGTTCGTGCGTATTGTAAATCCCGTCCGGATACGATCTGCATGACGCATATGTCGCATGTCTATCCACAGGGCGCAAATCTCTACTTCATCTTCATCATCAAGGAGAGCGACCCCGAAGCGTTCAGACAATATCACGCAGGTATCCTATCGGCAATTCAGCAGTCCGGCGCGGCGATGAGCCACCACCACGGCATCGGCAAGATGTTTGCCCCCTGGCTGGAAGGATCGTTAGGCAGAAACGAGTACGACGTGCTGCGCGCGCTGAAGCGGCACTTTGATCCGGACAATATCATGAACCCCGGTGGCACGCTCGGTTTTGACCTCAAAGAAGACGAAAAGCGATTCCCCGTGCGTTAATTGGCAATGCTCCGCTTCATCGCGGGGCATGCTTTTTAGACGGATTGCGAAGCGATTCGTTTTGTGATACAGTCAAATCGACTCAGGACAAAAGCGAATACATGCAGATCAAAGGAGATCGGCCATGCCATATTTCATCACAGATGCGTGCAATGGCTGTACGGCCTGCGCGCGGCAATGCCCCGTTCTTGCCATCGATGGGGCGGCCAAAGAACGGCACACGGTAAACGTCCGCCGCTGTGTTTCGTGCGGCGTTTGCGGACGCATCTGTCCGAAGAGTGCCATTTTGGACGGGCATGGCAATCTCTGCAAGAGCCTTCCCAGGGCACAGTGGCAGAAGCCCGTCGTAGATACGAAGACATGCAGCGCGTGCGGCATCTGCGTGACATGGTGCCGCGCGGAAGCGCTTCGCATCTCGCTTCCCGCGTTTCATGGCGATATCCACGTCTTTGCCGAGCTGTATCAGCCGGATAAATGCGTTTCCTGCGGGCTATGCGAAGAGAATTGTCCGATTGGAGCAATCCGGATGACGGAGGTGCGCGTATGAGAACGCCTGTCTATGCGATCATCGACCTCAAAAGCCGTACCAGCGCACGCTATGAGATCGATGAAACGATGTACAAACGCTACATCGGCGGAAAAACCCTCGGCGCAAGGCTGCTCTATGACATGACCTCCGCGGGCATCGATCCGCTGGGTGCGGACGCGGTCGTCATCATCAACACATCCCCCGCGAACGGAACAGGCGCGTCGTGCTCCAGCCGCTTTAACATGACGTTCAAAAACGTGCTCACGGGCGGAATTGCAAGCAGCAACTGCGGCGGACAATTCGGCGTGATGATGAAACGCGCGGGCTACGACGGCATCATCCTGCGCGGGCAGAGCGAAACGCCCTGCGTGATCTCGATCCTCGACAAGGCGATCACGATCACCGACGCGGGCGAGCTTTGGGGTAAGGACACGGAAGAAACGCAGCAGGCATTCCCCAAGATCTACGGCAAGTTTGTCATCGGTCCTGCGGGTGAACATCTTGTTCGATACGCCGCGGCAGTTTCCGGCGAGCGCGTTGCGGGCAGATGTGGCGCGGGCGCCGTGCTCGGCGCAAAAAAGATCAAGGCCATCGTTGCCTACGGCACGCAAAGGCCCGCTATTCATAATCCTGAGAAATTTGCAAGATACATCAAAAAATGGGTCTCGTTCCTGCGCAGCCATCCGATGACGGGTGAGTCGCTACCAAACTATGGCAGCGCGGGCCTCGTTAGCAAGGCGAACGCCACCCGCGCGCTGCCC
>CAYOHO010000537.1:0-1691 GCA_964403755.1 uncultured Oscillospiraceae bacterium | reverse complement strand
GAAACATTCCGCCTGGGCATCCTCTTCTGCCTCCGTAACCTTACTCCGGGCCGCTACCGCATACGGTATTAACAAAAAATAACAGCGCCACAGCGTCAATAATAGAGGAATTTGAACTAATTTCGGAACTTTAATGTAAAAGGCATGGATAAAGTCATTGAGATCAAGGAAATCGTTAAGAACTACCAGGTAGGTTCAGTCATCGTCAGAGCACTCCGTTCAGTATCGCTCGATATAAAAAGAAATGAATATGTCGCTATCATGGGTCCGTCAGGATCGGGAAAATCGACGCTGATGAACATCCTTGGCTGCCTCGACACACCGACGAAAGGAATGTATGTCCTCAACGGAACCGACGTCAGCAAGATGGAAGACGACCGGCTGGCAGAGATACGCAACAAGGAGATTGGTTTCGTGTTCCAGACCTTTAACCTGCTCCCCAGATATACGGCCCTTGAAAACGTCACACTTCCGCTTATCTATGCCGGGGTTCCGCGCCATGAAAGAGAAGGTCATGCAGTCAAGACACTCGACCTTGTTGGCCTGGGCGACAGGATGACCCATAAACCAAACGAACTCTCAGGTGGCCAGCGACAGAGGGTTGCAATCGCCAGGGCACTGATCAACAACCCTTCAATCATCCTTGCCGACGAACCGACAGGGAACCTCGACAGCAAAACATCAAACGATATCATGGGTCTGCTCGATAAGATTCACGAGGACGGAAATACAGTGATAGTTGTGACACACGAGGAAGATATCGCACGTCATGCCCACAGGATTATCAAACTGATGGACGGCGAGGTGTCTGCTGACTATATCAATGAAAACCGGATCGAGGTCAGGAAGATGTAAATTCCCCGGCGGCAGGTATTCAGATAAGAATTGATCTCACCAGGCAGACAGGAAACAGCTTCAGACAGGAAATTCGGATGAAGATATACACAAAAACCGGCGACAAGGGGGAGACCTCTGTTATTGGCGGTGTCAGGCTGCCAAAACATCACCCGCGCATCGAAGCATACGGAACACTTGACGAACTCATCGCATGGATAGGAATGCTTCGCTCTGCGGAACAGTTCTGCGTTCCAAACGATGAACTGATCAATATCCAGTCTGTGCTGATGTCATGCTGCACAATAATTGCCACCCACCCGTCGGCTAAGGTGCCCGACGGAATTGAGGTGGAAGATACCACCCGACTTGAAAGTTCCATCGACAGAATGGAATCACGGTTACCTAAACTTCAGTCATTCATCCTGCCGGGAGGCAATCACCCGGCTGCCACAAGCAACATCGCAAGATGCGTCTGCCGCCGTGCCGAACGGGCAATTCTGCGCCTTAATGAGACCGAAGAAACCGACCAGGCAGTCATCATATACCTCAATCGCCTCTCTGATTACCTCTTTGTACTGACCAGGTGTCTTACTTATGAACTTGGTACAGAGGAAGTTAAATGGCTTCCGGTCAAAAAATCAAAATAATTCGGTTAAAAATTGTCCCAACCCTTTTTTTATTCTAAATAATTTTATATTTGCGGACTCTTATAAGGGTATTAAACAATTATTGATTTTTTATGTATTGGACACTTGAATTAGCATCAAAACTTGAAGACGCGCCTTGGCCCGCCACAAAAGACGAGCTCATTGACTACGCGATAAGGTCAGGTGCCCCCATGGAGGTCATTGAAA
>CAYOHO010000536.1:0-1693 GCA_964403755.1 uncultured Oscillospiraceae bacterium | reverse complement strand
GGCTGGCATGGTGACCGGCTCCATCGGCATGCTGCCGTCCGCCTCGCTCGGCGCCGCCGGCCAGCCGGGACTCTATGAGCCGGTCCACGGCTCGGCGCCCGACATCGCCGGCAAGGACATCGCCAACCCCCTGGCCGCCATCCTCTCCGGCGCCATGATGCTCCGCCTCTCGCTCGGTCTCGCGGCTGAAGCCGACGCCGTGGAGCAGGCCGTCACCCGTGTCCTGACCGACGGCTGGCGCACGAAGGACATTGCCAAGCCAGACGACGCCCCCGAACGGATCCTCGGCACCCGCGCCATGTGCGCCAAGGTCATCGAGGCCCTCTGAACCAGGCGCCCCTGAATCCGGGCGATCGGTTCCCGGAACCGGATTGAAGGACTGGCCCGAATCCCAAACGACACGCAAGCCGGCGCCAGGCGCCGGAAGGACCGGCCAGTGTCACCACTGGCCGGTTCCCCACATCACAGGAGGTATGATCCATGCGCAGTGACGCCATCAAGAAGTCCCCCAGCCGCGCCGCCCACCGCTCGCTGCTGTACGCCCTCGGCCTGACCGAGGAGGAGTTCGGCAAGCCGTTCATTGCCGTTGTCAACGCCTTCAACGAGATCGTGCCCGGACATTCGCACCTGCGCTCGATCACTGACGCCGTCAAGGCCGGCATCCGCAGCGCCGGTGGCGTGCCCTTCGAGTTCCCGGCCATCGCCGTCTGCGACGGCCTGGCGATGAACCACGCCGGCATGAAGTACTCGCTGGTCAGCCGCGACTACATCGCCGACAGCTGCGAGATCATGCTGATGGCCCACGCCTTCGACGGCGTCGTCTTTGTCCCCAACTGCGATAAGGTCATCCCCGGCATGCTCATGGCAGCCGCCCGCATGGACCTGCCGACCGTCTTCGTCAGCGGCGGCCCGATGCTGCCCGGCAAGCTGCCCGGCAGCAGCCGCATCGGCCTCTCCAACATCTTTGAAGCCGTCGGCGCCCACTCCGCCGGCAAGATCAGCGACGACGAGCTGCGCGACTATGAGCTGTCCTGCTGCCCGACCTGCGGCAGCTGCTCCGGCATGTACACGGCCAACACGATGAACTGCCTCACCGAGGCCATGGGCCTCGGCCTGCCCGGCAACGGCACGATCCCCGCCGTCTACGCCGACCGCCTGCGCCTCGCCAAGAAGGCCGGCCAGCAGATCATGAAGGTGTACGAGGAGGGCAAGACCGCCCGCCAGATCATGACCCCCGACGCCATCCGCAATGCCCTGCGCACCGACATGGCGCTCGGCGGCTCGACCAACTCGATCCTGCACCTGCTGGCGATCGCCCGCGAAGCCGGCTTCGAGCTGTCGCTCGCCGAAGTCAGCGAGATCAGCGACCGCACGCCGCAGATCTGCAAGCTCAATCCGGCCAGCCCGATCTACATCACTGACCTCAACGAGGTAGGCGGCATCTCGGCGGTCCTCGCCGAGCTCGACCGCGGCGGCCTCGTCTCCCGTGACGTCCTGACCGTCGACGGACGACTCGCCGACCGGTTCGCCGGCCTCAAGGCCGCCGACGGCACCATCGTCCGGACGCATACCGATCCGTATGCGAAGGATGGCGGGCTTGCCGTCATGTACGGGAACCTGGCGCCCGACGGCTCGGTCGTCAAGAAGGGTGCCGTCGATCCGGAAATGATGGTGCATGAGGGCCCGGCCCGCG
>CAYOHO010000535.1:0-1697 GCA_964403755.1 uncultured Oscillospiraceae bacterium | reverse complement strand
CAAGGTTTGGTGAAACGAAAGCTCCGGTCTGGCTGCCACCAGGCTGAAAGCCCCCGGCTGCAGGCTTCTCCGGGTTCATGCCGACAGGCCCGGCTTGTGCTATAATGGAGCGGCACATCCGGATTCAGCAAGGAGTTCCAGTCTTGAAAAGCCGAGCTTTCCGCATCCATCATCGGCCTAGTGCCTCCGTCCGGCAGACGCTGATGGCCGGCGCCTTCCTCGCCATTGTCCTGACCGCCCTGGCCGCGGCCATCGTCCTGCTGCGACCGGCACTCGCTGCGCGACTCGACAGCGGGCGCCACGATATCAGCGGGACGGCCAGCACGGAAGCCAGCACGGCCTTATCGGTACCGACAGACCGGGCTTCCGGCATTGGCAGCCGCCCGGACGGAGACCTCGATGCGGTGGCGGACCTGGCCTTCGAGCGCGGACAGATCATCACCGTGGGCGTCAGTGACGCCTTCGGGCCAGTCAATCCCCTATATGGCGGCGGCGATGCCGACCAGGACGCCATCGGCCTGATCTTTGAGCCGCTGCTGCGTCTTGGCGCCGACGGCGGCCGGGAACTCGTCCTGGCTGAATCTGTCAAGGCTGACACGGCCAGCCGCACCCTGACGATCCAGCTGCGCAATGACCATATCTGGCGAGACGGCCGGACGGTCAGTGCCAGCGACGTCGTCTTCACCTATGCCTGCCTTACGGCGCCATCCTATGATGGTCCGCTGGCCGGCCGCTTCGACGACATCGCCTCCGTTGCCGCAGGATCTGCCAGGGACGGCCATGAGACGGTCATCTTCACCTTCAGGCCAGGCGTTACCGCATTCGATGACAGCCTGCTCACCGTGGGCATCCTCAAGGGCGACTATTATTCCGTGCCGCTTGACCGGGTCTACGAGATGGGCCGCCGAAAGCAGCCCCCCGAAGGCAGCGGCGCCTACCAGTGGCTGGAGACACGCGGCAGCCGCCGCATCATCGGACTGCGCGAAGGCTATGCCGGGGATATTGTGCGGATCGAGCAGGTCCAGGTCGGCGATGATGACAAATATGCCCTGCTGCAGTCTGGCGAGCTCGACATCGTCCGCCAGGACTGGAGCGAGCGTGTCCAGTCGCGGGTCAGCAGGCTGCCAGCATTTGCCTACTTTGACGCTTTTCGCATCGACCAGTACCTGCTCGCCTCACCGGATCCGGCCGCAAACGGGCTTCCAGCCGATCCCGCTGCACTTGCCGCACTGCTGCGGACTGCCACCGGCGAGGCTTCAGACAGCAGCAGCGCGGTGACAGCTGGCAGCGCAACGGCCGGCACCGCGACAGTCGGCAGTGCAACGGCCGGCACCGCGACAGCTGGCAGTGCAACGGCCGGCACCACGACAGCTGGCAGCGCAACGGCCGGCACCGCGACAGTCGGCACCGCAACAGTCGGCATCGCAACATCTGGCAGCGCGACAGCCGGCAGCACGGCCATGTCAGCCGCCGCAAAGAAGCCGCTGACGCTTGCCTACTTTGCCGGCCTGGACGACTCCGTGGCTCGTCAGCAGACCGCCTGTGCCGAGCTCATCCAGGGCCGTCTCGCGCAGGTCGGACAGCCAGTCCAGCTCCAGCCGCTATCCTGGCCGGAACTGGCGGACCGGGCCTCGCTGGGCACCTTCCAGCTGCTCCTCCTGCCGGCCGCAGCAGACAACCGCCTTCCACGACGCACC
>CAYOHO010000534.1:0-1701 GCA_964403755.1 uncultured Oscillospiraceae bacterium | reverse complement strand
GCTTATTGTTATTCGATAATTTATTTACCCAAAACGATAAGAAAAATCAGCACAGTGCACTGCTGTCACTTATTTCATCAGGATACCTGAAAAGGACAATGCGAATTTTTCTTGCCGAAATTTAAAATTAGTGTATTTTTGTGCCCGACCTCATCCCATGTTAATACCGAAACTTCGGGATGGGTTGGGCGTTCGTTCTTTATTTTAACGTATTTTTTTTGGTTCCGTAGCTCAGCTGGATAGAGCAACAGCCTTCTAAGCTGTGGGTCGGGCGTTCGAATCGCCCCGGAATCACTTAAATGGCGCTAAAGGCGCCATTAAAGTTTAAATAGGATTTTAAGAATCAAGAAGAAGAAACAGAAAATCGATTATAAACAATTACAAATCTTGCAACCATGAAAATCCAGCTGAATACCGACAAAAACATACCGGGAACAGAAAAATTCGAAGCGTTTGTGACCGAAAAAATCAACCACTCATTAAAGCGTTTCGTCAGTAAGATTACACGCATAGAGGTACATCTGTCCGACCAGAATGCCCACAAATCAGGTTCAGACGATATACAATGCAAGATTGAAGCGAGGATAGAGGGTATTTCGCCTTTGATAGTCACAGACAGAAAAAGCACAAAAGAAAAAGCCCTTGATGCCGCCCTCGACAAGATGAAAGCATCATTAGACACAGTAATCGGGAAGATGAAAGATAAATAGAGTTCAAAACACAGAATGGCGCTGAAAGGCGCCATTCTTGTTTTTGTATCATTTAATTCCAGACATAATCCCGCAGGGTTATTCTCATCAGGCAGATTTCATCACCCATCTTCACGCTTTTTAGGAGCTCCACATCCGCCTTGCAGCCGAATGCCTTTTCGAACAGAACCTTGCTGTAGCCCGTTGTACACTGGCACCAGGTATCAGTAACGAGTTTGTCAACACCTGCGAGCATAGGGCAGGGGCAATAAGGGAACTGAAGCATGATCGATCCATCAGAATACCACATGCCTGCAGCTTTCGCCCTGACGTGGCCAGCAAATTCTTCGAGGGAACTTGATGATTCTATAAGTCCTTTCAAAAGCTCGAGCCGTTCATCCATACCGTAGCCGCACTGACAGTTCATCCTTATTTTCTTAAGGGTGTCGCAGTCGAAGTGATCCTCCATCCGCTTCATCGTGTTAAGAACCCAGATCACATTATCCTCGGAATCTGCTCCATAAACAATTCCGGCAGCTGTTTCTTCATCGCTTGATTCCTTGACGGCATTGTAAATCACCTGCTCCTGAATTTTTCTGATATCAAACATCATATAAAAAAATTGGTGTATTTATAGACTGCTCCATTTATTTCAGGCAATCAATATTCATATTGAAAAAAGATGCCCCAAATTAATTATTTTCCGGGAAAGTGATGTATTTAGATAGCTACCAGATTAACGGGATCAGCCTGTATTTTGTCTTTTTGCAATATTCAGTATATCCTTGCAGATCCCTGCACAATACTTTTTCTTCGTTCAGTATTCTGAGTACCAGCGAAAGGGGAATGCCAGCCATCGGGATCAGTCCCCACCACGATCCAAGCGCAACAGGAGTAGCCTTGTGCGACGTTCCAGAAACATTGGATCATTCTTTAAGAAATAGAATAACACAAACGTCATCGGAATGACAAGAATCCCGATATAGACATACACCTGCCAGAAATCAAAAGT
>CAYOHO010000533.1:0-1705 GCA_964403755.1 uncultured Oscillospiraceae bacterium | reverse complement strand
CACCATACAGGGGGACCTTCGCGATCAGGTTGCTGCCCGGATCTTCACTCTCAAAAATGCCTATGCGCTCATCCTGATTCTGGCAAGCTTGTTGCTCGGGCTGACCTTTCCTTTCTATCCACAGCAGATTACCATGATCAATTTTGTCACGATCACCGTTCCCCTGCTCTATCTCGTCAAGTTCTCGGGACACCGTTCACGGGTCGAGGGCGGTTTTTTGGGGAACATTCTCAAATTCTCGCTCTGGACGTGTGGGCTGGTTGCGCTCGCATCCCTGGTATTGAATATCATGCTCAGTGCCGTCTATCCCAGGATATCCCTCCCTGCATCAGTAAAAGCGAAAAATTTTCCAGTGCCAGCTTGAGATCCTTAAGGAAGCGGGCAGCCGGGGCACCGTCGACGGCGCGATGATCGAAGGTCAGGGACAAGCCCATCGCCGGATAGCTCTTGAGTTCGCCGTTGACTTCGCGCACCCGGGTGGTGATATTGCAGACACCCAGAATACAAGTCTGCGGCGGATTGATTACCGGCGTGAAGGATTCGACATCCAGCGTACCCAGGTTGGTCACCGTGAAGGTTCCGCCTTTCAGGGCGTCCGGGCTGATCGTCCCCTTCTGGCAGCCGGCGGCCAATTCCTTGACGGCTGCGGAAATCGCGGCCAGATCCAGGGTGTCGGCGCTGAAGACTGTCGGTACCATCAGGCCGCGCGGCGTATCAACGGCGACACCCAGGTTGACATGCTTGAAGAAGGTCATCTTCTCGTCGTCATAGTGGGCGTTGCAGCCCGGATGACGGGACAGGACGCGAGAGACCGCATACAGGATGATATCTCCGATAGTCGGCACGGCTTCGGCCAAACCAAAGCCCTGGGCGGCACCCAAGCCTTTCTCGCCGGCTTTCTTCAACTTGCTGCGCAAAGCCATGATGTCCGTGGCGTCAAAGCTGCTGTTCAAGGTCAGCTGAGCCATAGACGACAGCGAAGCCTGCATGGAACGGGCAATAACCTTGCGGATCGTGCTGTGCTTCTCGGTCCAGGATTCCGCGGCTGCGGCAGTGGGAGCCGGCGCGGCAGCGGGAGCGGCAGCGGCGGCCGGAGCGGCCGGGGCAGCCGGAGCCGTGGCAGCGAGCACATCGGCGGTCGAGACGCGGCCACCCAGCCCAGTGCCCGCCAAGCCGGCCTGATAGGTGCCGGCAGCGGCGGCGGTAGCCAGTTTCCCGGCATCAATCAATTGACGGACGTCGCGTTCGATGACCCGGCCTTTCGGACCGCTGGCTTCAGCCAGGCGCAGATCGGCGCCGCTGCGCTCCGCCAGATGGCGGGCCCGCGGGCTGATCGCCTCCGGCAGGGTGCCGGACACAGCAACCGGCGTTGCAACTGCGGCTGCCTGGGGTGCCGCGGCAGCCTCCTGGGCGGCCGGAGCTGCCGGAGCTGCCAACGCCGCAGCCGGCGCACCGGCGTTCGGATTGAACTCGGCCGTTGACTCGCCCGGCTGGCCGATGACGCAGACATTGGTCAGGCAAGGAACATCGTCACCTTCGGCAAAGAAGACTTCCAGCATGACGCCGGCTGTTTTCGATGTCTCGTCAAAGGTCGCCTTATCCGTTTCATACGTGAAGAGCAGGTCGCCGACCGCGATCGGATCGCCCTTCTTCTTGTGCCATTTTCCGATGATGCAGCTCTCGACGGATTGACCCTGCCGAGGCA
>CAYOHO010000532.1:0-1707 GCA_964403755.1 uncultured Oscillospiraceae bacterium | reverse complement strand
CGAGGCCACCAAGCTCTCCCTGAAGGGCGGGGACGCCCCGGACTCCGCGGCGGAGAAGGACCGGGCGGCCACGGTGCTCCTCGGCGTGCTCGAGGAGTCCCTGAAGCTCCTCCATCCCCTCCTGCCCTTCGTGACCGAGGAGATCTACCAGAAGCTGCCGACGGCGCCCGGGGCCGCGCGGGGCTGGCTCATCTCCGCCGCCTATCCCGAGCCGCGCGCGGACCGGGAGGACGCGCGCCTGGCCGCCTGCTTCGGCGGGCTGCAGGAGCTCGTCCGGCTCGCGCGCACCCTGCGCTCGGAGTTCCAGATCCCGCCCGAGGCCAGGATGCGCCTGGAAGTGCGCTTCGAGCCGGGCTTCGAGGGCGCGGCCTTCCTCCGCGGCAACGCCGAGCTCGCCGGCCTCCTCGTGAACGGGCCCGCCCCGGCCGAGTGCTCGGAGCGGCCGGCGGGGACCGTCGCCCTCGTGGGCGCGGGCTTCGAGGCCTACGCCTTCGTCAAGGAGTCGGTGGACTCGGGCAAGCTCGTCGAGAAGCTCCGCAAGGAGATCGAGCGCGACCGCGCCTACGCCGAGCGCACGCGGGCCAAGCTCGCCAATCCCGGCTTCACGGGCTCGGCCCCGGCCGAGGTGGTCGCGAAGGAGCGCGAGAAGCTCGAGGAGGCCGAGCGCCGCTCCGCCAAGTACGCGCAGTACGTCGAGGAGCTCGCGTGAGGAAGCGCGGCGGCGCGGAGGTCTGGAGCATGGACATGGACGACATGCTCCGCCTCAAGGGGATGCACCTCGCTCCCTACATGCAGCTCGCCACCACCCTCATAGGCAAGCGCCGCCGCTCGGGCGGGAACATGTTCCGCCATCAGCTCGACACGATGGCCATCCTCATCGACTACGGCTACATCGACTCCATCCTCCTCAAGGCCTCGGTCATCCACGACCTGGTGGAGGACGCGCCGGGCATCGACCGGGACCTCATCCTCGAGATCGACGAGGAGTCGGCCGACGTCTACAAGCTCGTGCTCGAGGTGACGCGGAGGCCCATCGAGACCAAGGCCGAGTTCCTCGGCCGGATCCTCGAGTTCGGCTCGGACAAGGCCCGCGTGCTCAAGTCCGCGGACCGCATCTCCAACATGATCAGCCTAGGCTACGTGACGGACGTGGCCTTCGTCCGGCGCTATACGGACGAGACCGAGTCCCTCATATACCCGATAGCGGAGCTCGCCGACGAGCGCATGCTCGCCGAGCTCCGCGAACTCGTGACGACCCGCCGCGAGTATCTCGCCCTCAGATTCGAGATTTAGCGTAAGGAGTTCGACATGCCAAAGGAATGGACCAAGGCTTCCCTCGCCAAGACGATCGACCACACCCTGCTCAAGGCCACTGCCACGGCCGATCAGGTCAAGGAGCTCTGCGCCGAGGCGCGGAAGTACGGCTTCGCCTCAGTCTGCGTGAACCCGACCTGGGTGAGCCTCTGCGCGAAGGAGCTTTCCGGCTCCGGCGTCCTCGTCTGCACGGTGATCGGCTTCCCCCTCGGAGCCAACGCCACCGACACCAAGATCGCGGAGGCCAAGCTCGCCGTGTCCCAGGGCGCCGCCGAGGTCGACATGGTCATCAACCTCGGGGCCGCCAAGTCGGGAGACTGGCGCGCGGTCGAGGAGGACATCCGCGCGGTGGTGAAGGCCGTGAACGGCACCCTCGTCAAGGTCATCATCGAG
>CAYOHO010000531.1:0-1707 GCA_964403755.1 uncultured Oscillospiraceae bacterium | reverse complement strand
GCGCCATCAGCTGGATGTCAGCATGCTGCCCGAATGCCAGAGCATCCTCGAACCAGTTCCGGTCGCACCTTACGGTCAGAACTATCTGTCTCCCCAAGCCACGGCCGCCCTGTTCAACGGCAATGACAAGATGATCATGCTCGAGAATGACGGCGTCATCGTCACCGGCGCCACGCTGGCAGAAACCTTCGACCGCCTGGAAGAAGGCGAGGCTGTCGCTCGCGCCATGCTCAGCCTGCCAAAGTCCTATCTCCCGATCCGCCCGATCACCGAGGAGGATTACGACATGCATTCACTGGTGCGCTGAACCTTATCCGGACATTGGGCAGGGGTTCCGGCACACGTGAATCCAGCCTGATACGGATCCCAACGCACCATAGGCCCCGCCTGACCCTGTAATCTCACATAAAGTTCACAAACAGAGCCAGCGCCAGAATGATAAACTGATAGAGCCGGACCTGCCGGACAGAGCATGAGACCTGACCTGATTCGGAAACCGGACCAGAAACGGACACCGGACAGCAAAGACCAGACCAGGAGAAAGTCATGAAAAAGCTTGGCGAGATTCTCATCGAATCCGCACTGATCACTCCGCAGCAGCTTGATGAAGCGCTGAAGGCGCAGAAGAACTCGAGTCAGAAGCTTGGCGACATCATCGTCGACATGGGCATCCTGACCGAAGAGCAGATCATGCGGGCGCTTGAGTACCAGTGCCGGATCCCCTATCTTGACCTGAAGGACGTCCGCATCGATGCGAACTGCCCGGGCCTGATTTCGGAGGACCTGGCGCGCCGCTATATCGTCATCCCGATCGGGTACGACCCGAACGGGATGCTCATTGTCGTCATGCACGACCCGCTCGACTTCATTGCCATCGACGAGATCCGCTACCAGACGAACAAGGACATCCTGCCGCGGCTCAGCACGCGCAAGCAGATCATCGATGCCATCGACACCCACTATGGCAAGGAAAACGCCCAGCGCGCCGTCAAGGAGCTCGAGCAGGAGATCGACATCGCCGAGATGGCGCGCATCTCCGAGCAGATCACCGATGAGGTCGCCAACGCGCCGGTCGTCAAGCTGGTCAACTCGATCATCGAGCACGCGATCAAGATCGGAGCCAGTGACGTTCACATTGAGCCGACCGAAGAGCGCATGCGCGTTCGCCTGCGCCTCGACGGCCTGCTACAGGAGATTATGACCGCTCCGAAGAGCGCCCACCCGGCCGTCATCACCCGCATCAAGATCATGGGCGGCATGGATATCGCCGAAAAGCGCATCCCACAGGATGGCCGCGTCGAGACCACCATCAAGAACAAGAAGGTCGATCTCCGCCTCTCGATCCTGCCGACCGTCAACGGCGAAAAGGTCGTCATCCGAATTCTTGGCCGTACCGACGTCCAGTTCTCCAAGTCGTCGCTCGGTCTCTCGGAACACAACGCCAAGATGTTCGAGCGCATCGTCGCCAGCCCGCACGGCATCATCCTGGTCACCGGGCCGACCGGTTCCGGCAAGACAACGACGCTCTACACGGTGCTCAAGGACTTGAACAAGATCGACACCAACATCGTCACCGTCGAGGACCCGGTCGAGTACCGCCTCGCCGGCGTCAACCAGGTGCAGGTGAACGTTAAAGCCGGCATGGGCTTCGCCGCCGGCCTGCGCTCCATCCTCCGCCAGGATCCGGACATCATCATGATCGGCGAA
>CAYOHO010000530.1:0-1717 GCA_964403755.1 uncultured Oscillospiraceae bacterium | reverse complement strand
GATGTCACCCTGATCGCCAACGGCATCATCGTCGCCGAGGCCCTCAAGGCGGCCGAGATGCTCAAGGCTGAGGGCATCAGCGCCCGCGTCATCGACATGTTCACGATCAAGCCGATCGACAAGGACCTGATCATCGAGTCCGTCGCCAAGACCGGCTGCGTTGTCACCGCCGAGAACCACAGCATCATCAACGGTCTCGGCTCTGCCGTCTCGGAAGTCCTCACAGCCAGCTGCCCGGCACCGCTGGAGCGCATCGGCTCCCAGGACGAGTTCGGCGAGGTCGGCACCGTCGACGCGCTGCTTGGCCGCTTCCACATGCTGGCGCCTGACATTGCCGCCGCCGCCCGCAAGGCCATCGCCCGCAAGAACGGCCGCTAGAACCGATCGCCCGGCCCTGGCCAGGCAGGCCGC
Organism: uncultured Oscillospiraceae bacterium; assembly: GCA_964403755.1. GTDB lineage: Bacteria > Bacillota > Clostridia > Saccharofermentanales > UBA5734 > JAXGXQ01. The sequence continues at coordinate 1,306 of CAYOHO010000530.1, read as the reverse complement.
GTCGGTAGAACCGATCGCCCGGCCCAGGCCAGGCAGGCCGCGCCGCTTGAACCGATCGCCCGGCCCAGCCAAAACTCGGCCGAGCAAGACCCACATAAACCGGATCCAATATCATTCACATATTGAACGCCGCCAGGAATGCCTGGCGGAAAAGGGAGGAACTAGCATGTCCACACCGAGGAAGCTGAAGTATTTCGTTGGCGGCGAATGGCTGGAGTCGAAGACCGAGAAGTACATGGACGTCTTCAATCCGAGCACGGGCGAAATCCAGGCCCAGGCCCCCTGCTGCACGAAAGAGGAAGTCGAGTCTGCCATCGCGGCCGCCAAGAAGGCGTTCCCGGGCTGGTCGAACACCCCGGTCGCCAAGCGCGTCCAGGTCCTGTACCGCTTCCGCACCCTGCTCGAGGAGCACCTCGACGAGCTCACCGACATCTGCGCCCGTGAGCACGGCAAGGTCTGGGACGAAGCCCAGGGCGACATCCTCAAGGTCAAGGAGCCGGTCGAGCTGGCCTGCGGCGCCCCGAGCCTGATGATGGGCGAGTCGCTGATGAACACCTCCACAGGCTTCGACACGGTGCTCTACCGCGAGCCGGTCGGCGTCTTCGGCTGCATCGTGCCCTTCAACTTCCCGGGCATGATTCCCTTCGGCTGGATGGCCCCGCTCTGCGTCGCCACCGGCAACACCATGGTCATCAAGGCCGCCTCCATGACCCCCATGACCAGCATGCGCCTGGCCGAGCTCATCACGGAGGCCGGCCTGCCCGGCGGCGTCATCAACATCGTCACCTGCACCCGCAATGAAGCCGAGATCCTGCTGAAGCACCCCGACGTCAAGGGCATCAGCTTCGTCGGCTCCACCTCGGTCGGCCTGCATGTCTACGCCACCGCCGCTGCCAACGGCAAGCGCGTCCAGGCCCTCTGCGAAGCCAAGAACCATGCCCTCGTGCTTGAGGATGCCGCGCTCGAGCGCAGCGCCAAGGCGATCATGAACTCGGCGTTCGGCTGCGCCGGCGAGCGCTGCATGGCGCTGCCCGTCGTCGTCGCCCAGGAGAGCATCGCCGATGAGCTCGTCGCCCTGCTTAAGCAGTATGCCAGCGAGCTGAAGGTCGGCCCGGCCTATGACAAGCATTCCGAGCTGGGCCCGGTTGTCACCGAAGCCCACCGCCAGTCGATCCTCAAGTGGATCGAGACCGGCATCAAGGAAGGCGCCACCGTCGTCCTGGACGGTCGCAACAAGACCGTCGAGGGCTTCGAGAAGGGCTTCTACCTCGGCCCCACGATCTTCGACCACGTCACCGAGGACATG
>CAYOHO010000529.1:0-1720 GCA_964403755.1 uncultured Oscillospiraceae bacterium | reverse complement strand
CGATCCGGGCATCCAGGCTGCCGGATTTCAGGCTTTCGAGAATAAATCGCATCTGGTGACCACTGTCCTTCCCCATGCTGCAAGCCTGGATGAACCGCAAAGCGCCGGGCCGGCGCAGCCGCGCCCGCTCAGCCGCACGATGGCGAGAACAAGGCCGGACAGGCTTCAGCCATCGGCGAAAAGGATGATAGGGCAATCATACATCCGGGTTTTACAGTGTGAAATGTGATTTTTCAGTAATTGTTATATATTTCGGACAAATCGGCTGGGAAGGCAACTCTGGATGGATGAATGAGCGTCCTTTTCAAATGAATGAGCGCCCCTTTCAGATGAATGAGCGTCCTTTTCAGGCGTCCCGCGAAAAAGGCGACACCGGCCTCAGCCGGCGCCGCCGTGCGCTCATTTCCAAAGAGTTCGCTATTTCTGCAAGGTCCGGCTTTTCTGCAGGTTCCGGCCATGGTTACAGGGTCCGGCCCTGTCTGAACGGCGTGCTTGCCCGGCCGGGAGCAGTCACTTCCGCATGGTGCGGAGCTTCTTGAGGTAGTCGATGTAGACGGCGCCGAGGATGACGATGCCCTTGACGACGAACTGCCAGTAGCTGCTGATCTTGAGCAGGTTCATGCCGTTGTTGAGGATGCCGATGATCAGGACGCCGATGACGGTTCCGCCGAGGGTGCCGATGCCGCCGTTGAAGCTCGTGCCGCCAAGGACGGAGGCCGCAATCGCATCGCGCTCGAAGCCCTCGCCGACCGAGGGCTGGCCGGAGTATAGGCGGGCAGCCAGAACGACGCCGGCCAGCGCCGCCATCGTGCCGCTGATCATGAAGACGCGGATCTGGATCCAGCGGGTGTTGACGCCGGCATACTGGGCGGCGTCGCGGTTGCCGCCGGTCGCGTACATGTGGCGGCCGAAGGCCGTCCGGTTCACGACCAGGTAGAGGATGAACATGACCACCGCGACAAAGATGACGGGGATCGGGATGTAGAACAGATCGCCCGTGCCGAGGAAGTTGAAGCTTTCGTTGATGCTCTGGGCTGGCTGGCCGCCGGTCAGGATATAGCTCAGGCCGCGGACGATGATCTGGGTCGAGAGCGTGACGATGAAGGCCGGCAGCGAGGTCGAGGCCACGACATAGCCGTTGAAGAAGCCAAGGGCGGCGCCGAAGACCAGGGCGGCGGCAATGGACACGGCGACGGGAACGCCGGCGTTCGACAGGCGAACGGAGATGACGCCGGCCGCGGCCACCGCCGAGCCGACTGAGAGGTCGATCCCGCCGGTGATCAGGACGCAAGTGATGCCGAAGGCGATGAAGCAGTTGACGCAGACCTGCCGCAGCACGCTCAGCAGGTTGTTGACGACCAGGAACGTGTTTGTCGTCACGGAAAGGGTCAGGACCAGGAACATGACGGCGATGATCGACGCCATGTTCCGCCGCAGCCACGCCGCGAAGCTGCTCGAGCCGGCGAGTCCGGCCCCGGCCCTGATCCGGGAGGCCATGCCGGCCTGGGATGCGGCCGGTGTATTGTTCATCTGATTCGAAGTCATCCTGTTCCTCCTCAAGCTCGTGGGCTAGATCGCGTAGGAAATGATCTTTTCCTGGGAGACGTCTTCCTGCTCCAGGTCCAGGACCGTGGCCAGGCGTCCTTCGCGCATGACGGCGATCCGGCTGGAATGGTTGATGATCTCCGGCAGTTCCGAGGAGATCATGATGATCGAGACC
>CAYOHO010000528.1:0-1721 GCA_964403755.1 uncultured Oscillospiraceae bacterium | reverse complement strand
GTCTCGGTCCTCGCGCCGACCGGCACCATCTCCTTCGCCATGGACTGCGCAGCCACCAGCGTCGAGCCCTTCTTCTCTCATGTCGTCTACAAGAAGCTTTCCGGCGGCGGCTTCATGAAGCTCGGCAACCCGATGATCGAGATCGCCCTCCGGAAGCTCGGCTACGATGCCCAGCAGATCGAGGACATTATCGCCTACATCCTGCGGGAGAAGGACGGCCGCATCGCCGACGGCAAGATCGAGGATGCACCGCACCTCAAGCCCGAGCACCTGCCGGTCTTCGATACCGCCAACCAGTGCGGCAGCGGCAGCCGCTACATCCATTACCTCGGCCACGTCCGCATGGTCGCCGCCCTCACCCCGCTGCTTTCCGGTGCCATCTCCAAGACCGTGAACCTGCCGCGCGAGGCGACGGTCGACGACTTCAAGGAAGTGGTCATGCAGTCGTGGCGCCTCGGCGTCAAGGGCATCACGCTCTACCGCGACGGCTCCAAGTACGCCCAGCCGCTCAACCTGCGCCTGGACGAGACTCGCGGCCCGATCAACCTGGCCGACCTCTCCTACAAGCAGCTGCTTGAGTTCGCCGGCAATGCCCAGCAGCGCATCACGGTGCTCGAGAAGGAGAAGGAGTCGGTCCTGCCGCACCTGTCGCGCCGCGACAAGCCGGTCGGCATCCGCTCCGGGCACACGCATCCGGCCCAGGTCGAGGACGTCAAGATCTACACCACGGTCAACCGCACCGAGAACGGCGAGATTTCCGAGATCTACATCACGACCGACCGGGAGGGCACCCTGATCATGGGCCTGCTCAACTCGCTGTCGAAGACGATCTCGGTCATGCTGCAGTACCACATCCCGCCGCAGAACATCTCCAAGATGCTGCGCGGCCAGAAGTACGAGCCGTACGGCTTCGTCACCCGCCATCCCTACATCAAGTACTGCACCTCGATCTCGGACCTGATCAGCAAGGTCATCGACATCGAGATCGGCGACTATTCCCGCCTGCAGGTGAAGCCCGAAGGCAGCATCGCGCCCGGCGTGCGCCCGGACGGTGCGAAGAAGCCAGCCGCCGTGATCCCGGCGACACCGGCCGCCCCGGCCCAGCCGGAGGCAGCAGACGCCGTCCCGGCCATCTTTGGCGGCACACCGGCTGCCATCAGCGCCGAATCGCCGGCCAACACGGCGACCGATGCTCTGGCCGGCTCCGCTGCCAGCCTGGCCGAAATGCCGGCCCCCAAGCACAACGGTGTCGTCAACCCGGCCTTCCCCAACCTGCCTGACCGCGAGTATGCCACCGGCTACCAGTCCGAGCCCAGCGCCGAAGCCGACCCGTTCGCCCCCTCGGAACAGGAGGGCTTCGTCCACGAGAGCGCGCGCCACGCCGCCCTCACCGGCGAAAAGCTCTATGACGGCTCCACCTGCCCGACCTGCTCGAGCACGCGCATGGTCCGCAATGGCACCTGCAAGGTCTGCCTCGACTGCGGCACCACCACCGGCTGCTCCTGATCCCTCCTGGCCGGTCAGGACGGCCAGATGAAACATTCCGCATCAGAAGGCGGCGCCCGTCGTCATTGGATCCAGAAACGATCCAGGACAGACGGGCGCCGCTTTTCACCTGTCAGGAAGCGTCAGATGCCGTCAGGGCTGGCTGACCCTGGCCAACCCGGCAGCCCTGGCTGCCGCCTCGGCCGAGACAACCGGGAAGCCGTGCGCCTCCAGGG
>CAYOHO010000527.1:0-1723 GCA_964403755.1 uncultured Oscillospiraceae bacterium | reverse complement strand
CCCGGGAGCAGCTGATCTTCCCGGAGATCGACTACGACAAGATCGACAAGATCCGCGGCATGGACATTATCATCGTCACGACGGCGAACACCGACGAGGAAGCCAGGGAACTTCTCAGGCAGCTCGGCATGCCGTTCACGAAGTAAGCGGGAGGAACGGAAATGGCCAAGAAATCGATGATTCTCAAGTCGCAGAGGACCCCGGCGTTCAGCACGCGCGTCCATAACCGCTGCAAGCTCTGCGGCCGTCCTCATGCCTATATCCGCAAGTATGGCATTTGCCGCCTGTGCTTCCGCGACCTCGCCTATAAGGGGCAGATCCCCGGCGTCCGCAAGGCAAGCTGGTAAGGAAGGAAGGAGGAAGTTCCATGCAAATCACTGATTCCATCGCCGACATGCTCACCCGGGTCCGCAATGCCGGAGCCGCTGGCCACGCCACCGTCGACGTGCCGGCTTCCAACCTGAAGAAGGCCATCGCCCGCATCCTCCAGGAGGAAGGCTACATTGGCAAGGTCGAGCTGATCGCCAACGAGCATCAGGGCGTCATTCGCATCAGCCTGAAGTATGCCGCGAAGAAGCCGGTCATCACCGGCATCAAGCGCATCTCCCGCCCCGGCCTGCGCGTCTACGCCCAGGCCGAGAAGATGCCCAAGGTCCTCGGTGGCCTCGGCATCGCGATCGTCTCCACATCCCAGGGCATCATGACGGACCGCAAGGCCCACCAGACCAACGTCGGCGGCGAAGTGCTCGCCTACGTCTGGTAAGCAGTCTCTGAAAGGGGCTGCGGCATGCCGTCAGGCAGCCGCGTCCGCAATCTCAAGAGCAGGAGGAAACACCACATGTCCAGAATAGGCAAGATGCCGATCGCCATCCCGGCCGGCGTCGAAGTCAAGGTCGATGGCCAGGTCGTCACGGTGAAGAGCGGCAAGACCACGCTCACCCAGACGGTCCACCCCGACATCACGGTCAGCGTTGAAGGCTCGACCGTCACCGTCACCCGCCCGTCCGACGAGAAGAAGCACCGCGCCCTCCATGGCCTGACCCGTTCGCTGGTCAACAACATGGTCGTCGGCGTCTCCCAGGGCTTCAGCAAGAACCTCGACATCGCCGGCGTCGGCTTCAAGGCCGTCAAGCAGGGCAACAAGGTCGTCATGAGCCTGGGCTTCTCGCACACCATCGACGTCGTCGAGCCCGCCGGCATCACCATCGAGGTGCCGGCCCCGAACAAGATCATCGTCAAGGGCGCAGACAAGCAGCTGGTCGGCGAGACCGCTGCCAAGATCCGTGCACTCAGGCTGCCGGACCCCTACAAGGGCAAGGGCGTGAAGTATGACTTCGAGGTCCTCAAGCTCAAGGAAGGCAAGACCGGAGCCAAGGGCAAATAAGGAAAGGGTGACGAAGAGTGATTAGCAAACCGTGCAAGAATGAAATCCGCAAGCGGAAGCACGTGCGCGTGCGCCGCAAGGTCAGCGGTACGGCCGAACGGCCGAGGCTCTGTGTCTTCAGAAGCCTTTCCCACATGTATGCCCAGGTCATCGATGACAGCAAGGGCGTGACGCTCGCCAGCGCCTCGACCCTCGACAAGGAAGTCAAGGACGCGATCGAGTTCGCCGGCAATGTCGAAGGCTCCAAGGCCGTCGGCAAGCTGGTCGCCGAGCGTGCGCTCGCCCAGGGCATCGAAACCGTCGTCTTTGACAGAGGCGGCTATATCTATCACGGCCGTG
>CAYOHO010000526.1:0-1729 GCA_964403755.1 uncultured Oscillospiraceae bacterium | reverse complement strand
GATCGACGCCAGCCTTGGTCGCGAGAGTGAAGGCTTCAGCGACCGCTGCGATATTGACCGCCACGATGATCTGGTTGGCCAGCTTGGTGGTGTTGCCGGCGCCGAGAGAACCGCAAAGGACGGCAGAGGCGCCCAGGCAGTCCAGGATGGGTTTGGCTTCGGCAAAATCAGCCGCATCGCCGCCGACCATGATCGACAGGGTGGCGTCGATTGCCTTCGGCTCACCGCCGGAAACCGGCGCGTCGATCATGCGGATGCCCTTTTCTTTCAGGCCAGCCGCAATCTTCTGGGCCGCAAGCGGCGCGATGGACGACATGTCGATAAGCAGGGCGCCGGGCCTGGCATTGTCGGCGATACCATTGGCGCCGAGAGCGACGGCCTCGACCTGGGGCGAGTTCGGGAGCATGGTGATCATGGTGTCGACAGACTTGGCAACATCGGCGACCGATGCGGCTGACTCAGCGCCATGAGCGACGAGATCCGCGACCGCTTCCTGGTTGAGGTCTGTGACGACGAGGGCGTAGCCCTTCTTCAAGAGGTTCTTGGCCATGGGACGACCCATGATGCCGAGCCCGATAAATCCGATTTTCTTCATGTTCTTTCCTCCTGTTTACTTGTTCAGCTTGCGGACGGCGTCGGCAATGGCTTCGGCTGTGAGTCCGTAGTAGTTCAGCAGTTCGTCATAGCCGTGCGCCGAGGTGCCGAAACGGTCCTTGACACCGACGATGGCCGAAGGCAGCTGGCATTTGCCTGCCAGAGTCTCGAGGATCGCGCCGCCCATACCGGCCATCACGTTGTGCTCTTCAGCGGTGACGAAAGCCTTGCAGCCTTCGAGGGCCGCGAGGATGCTGTCCGCGTTGAGCGGCTTGATGGTTGGGACATTGACGACTTTCAGGTTGATGCCTTCCGCAGCCAGGATCTTCGCGGCTTCCAGTCCGATGGACACCATGACGCCGGTCGCGAACAGGGCAATATCGCCGTCGGCCTTGACCGGATAGACCTTGCCGACTTCAAAGGTGCGGCTCTCTTCAGTCAGGATGGGCAGATCATTGCGGTTGACACGGATATAGCAGGGACCGTCGATCTTCAGCATCTCTTCCATCATCTGAACGGTTTCGACCGCGTCGACCGGCGAGAAGACGGTCATGTTGGGCAGAACCCGCATGATGGCGATGTCGTCGATGCTCTGATGGGTGGAGCCATCGCCGAAGTCGGAGAGACCCGCGCTCGAGCCGCAGAACTTGACGTTCAGCTTCGGAATGCAGACACTCGTGCGGATCTGGTCGTAGGCGCGACCGGACATGAACACGGCAAACGTGCTGCAGAACGGGATTTTGCCAGTCAGGGACAGTCCGGCTGCCGTCGAAGCCATGTTGGCTTCAGCGATGCCCATCTCAAAGAAACGCTCGGGATATTTTTCCTGGAAAAGGATGCTCATCGTGGATTTGCCGAGGTCGGCCTCAAGCACCACGACGTTCTTGTTTTCAGCGCCAAATTTGACGAGTGTCTCGCCATAGGCTTTGCGTTGGCTTAGATTTTGCATGCGTAGGCCCCCTTCTTCTCTTCGACCAGTGATACGGCCAGCTTGTACTGCTCTTCTGTAAGGATCGCGTTGTGGAACGCGGCCTTGCCTTCGGCGAATTCAAGGCCCTTGCCCTTGATGGTGTGAGCGACGATGGCGACGGGCATGTCCTTGACCTGCTCCGCCTGATCCAGCGCTTCGCAGACC
>CAYOHO010000525.1:0-1729 GCA_964403755.1 uncultured Oscillospiraceae bacterium | reverse complement strand
TGTCACTGGCCTGGAGCGTCAGGCCCTTCCCGGCCGCATAGGCGGCGATGCGGTAGGGTCCGGTCCCGGGGATGGGCGTCAGGGGCTTGGCGGCAGCGGCAGCCAGGGCGGCAGCCGGAAGCACCGGGAAGGTCAGCTGCAGGGCAAAATCCGGCTGGGGGCGGGCCAGCGTAATGCTGAGTGTGGACGCATCGGCCGCGGTAATGCCGGTGATGTCCGGCAGTCGGCTGGCGTAGGCCGAGGCGGCGCCGGCAGCCCGAAGGGCATTGTAGGAAGCCGCGACATCGGTGGCGCTGACAGCGGTACCGCTATGGAAGGTCCGGCCGGCAGCCAGGCGCAGCGTCAGTGAAAGGCCATCGGCAGCGACCGTGAGCGAATCCTTCTGGGCCAGGACCGGCTTGGCCAGGCCCGCTCCGTCAATGGCAAACAAGCCCTCGTAGATCAGCTGGCATACCGACTGGAAGCTGGCAGTCGAATCCTGCAGCGGATTCAGGGTGGCGCGCGGCGTGCAGAACAGGCGAAGCGGTCCGGATGGCGTGCCGGCAGGTATCAGCTCCGACCGGCCGGTTCCGCTGGCGGATGTCTGGCGGGCGGATGGTGCCGTGGTCGTACTGGAGGCTGCACCGGTCGTCGGGCCCGTGCCAGCCGACGACGCGGCAGATGAGGCGCCCGGTGCCGATGTGGCGCCCGGTGTCGGCACGGCTGAGGCTGCCTGGCTGCCGCCGGGACCGGCGCAGCCGGTCAGCAGCGGACCGCCGGCAAGAGCCAGCGTCAGCAGCAGGATCAGGGGGAGCAGGATGCGGCGGGGAACGATGGCCCTCATTCAGTGATCTGAATCCTTTCGATATGGGCGGCCAGGCCGCTGACCGGGTCTGCCTCGACAAAGACGGCGTTGAGCTGGACCGGACCGCTGGCTACCTCATAGGGTGCCGGCAGCCGGTCGACAAAGCGGCGCAGCGAAGAATCACGCTCCATGCCGATGACGCCATGGGCTGGCCCTGTCATGCCGACATCGGTGATGGCGGCCGTGCCGCCGGTCATGATGCGTTCGTCGGCGGTCTGCACATGGGTATGCGTGCCTGCCACCAGGGTGCAGTGCCCGTCCATGTAGGCGGCAAAGGCGATCTTCTCCGCCGTTGCCTCGCCATGGAAGTCGACCACGGCCAGCCGGGTGCCATATTGCGCCATAAGCCCCTCGAGGAACGGGAGCGTCGGGGCAAACGGGTCGCCGGCCGGATCCATGAAGACGCGGCCAAGCAGACTGACGACAATGAGGCTGCCGGCCGGCGTGACATGCACGGCATGGTCGCGTCCCGGCCAGGCAGGCGGGACGTTGTAGGGCCGGACCACGAATGGCAGGCTGTCGATGGTATCGAGCAGTTCGGGCCGGGCAAAGGCGTGGTTGCCCAGGGTCATCAGATGGACGCCGGTCTCGTTCAGGCGGTGCGCCAGGCTGCTGGTCAGGCCCTTGCCTGCGGCGGCATTCTCAACGTTGGCCAGGCAGACATCATACTGAAAGTGCCGCTGCAGGTCCGGCAGGCAGTCTGCCAGGAAGCGCCGCCCGGGCGATCCCACGATGTCACCGATAAACAGTAGGCGCACGCGTTTTCCTCGCTTTCATATTCATTCCATTTTACCACAATCCGGACGGCAGGCAAAGCGTCGGCATATCCTGGTCCTTCTCCGAACTCCGTGAAAATCAGGTCAGGAAGGGGCTAGGACAGGAAAG
>CAYOHO010000524.1:0-1729 GCA_964403755.1 uncultured Oscillospiraceae bacterium | reverse complement strand
CCAATTCGGGCGCCACAAAATAATCACGCCAGTGCAGGGCGGTGGCTGGCTGACCTTGATCCCGGCTGACCGGGCTATCCGCCGGCCATTCCTGCGCCACCGGCAACGCGGACGAACCGCCCGACGGCGTCAGCGGCGCACACGCCGTCAACGCCGACAGCACCATGAGGCAAAACACACCGCGACGCGTGCAGCGGCAAAACGAAAAATCTGTCCGTCGATAGGGCCAAGCAATGTCGGTAAGCAGCAAACCAGTATCCCCTGTACGCGCAACGCACGAAGCCTGTAGTGTAGCCCGTGACTGCGCATGGGGAGCGAACACCCACCGCTGGAAAAGCTGCTAAATTGCGCCCTTTGTCCGCAGCCAATGTCATGGCTTGCGGCAGCCCCCCGTGTTTCCGGGCTCGTGCCTGAGCCTACGCCAACACATCGAAACTGGATTTTGACGATGACCAGCACCCAACAACGCGCCGAACTGCAACGCCGCATCTGGCAAATCGCCAACGAAAGCCTGAACACCGACCTCGCCGCCATCTTTGCCGCCATCTTTGCCGCCATCTTTGCCGCCATTGAAGCCTCGGCTATGTTGACATTGGAGTTGCCGCCATCCATTAAAGTGAAACTCACACGCAATCCGGCGTGTGGACGGATTACGTCATCTCGCAAGTCCGAGCCGATATGGTCAACACGTTGAGCCACACCAAACCCGGCGCTCAGCGAAGGCCTGCCGCGCGAAATCGAGCCACGAAAAAGCAATATGCATATCGCCGAGATATGCTATTGGCTTTTATGGAGAAGCGTCGTGAGTGAGACCCCAAACAAGATCAAGCTCTTTGAATCTCAACAAATCCGCACTGAATGGGATGCTGATGCCGAAAAATGGTGGTTTTCCGCCCTCGACGTGGTGGCAGCCTTAACCGATCAGCCCGACTACACGAAAACCAGAAACTACTGGAAATGGCTGAAAAATAAGCTAAAACAGGAAGGTAGCGAAGTGGTTAGCGTCACTAACCAGTTGAAGCTCGAAGCCCCGGACGGCAAGAAACGCCTCACCGATGTCCTGGATACCCAGCAGGTTTTCCGGATCATCCAGTCCATCCCTTCCAGGAAAGCCGAACCCTTCAAGCTATGGTTGGCTGAAGTCGCCAAGCAGCGCCTCGATCAACTGCAAGACCCGGAGTTGTCCATCGAACAGGCGATGCAGGACTACAAGCGCTTGGGTTACTCGGACAACTGGATCAATCAGCGCTTGAAGAGCATCGAAATCCGCAAGGAACTGACCGACGAGTGGAAGAAGCACGGCTTGCAGGAAGGGGCCGAATTCGCCTTTCTGACGGACGTGATTTACAAAACCTGGGCCGACAAGAGCGCCAAGGAATACAAGCAGTTCAAAGGACTGAAAAAGGAAAACCTGCGCGACAACATGACCAACAAGGAACTGGTGATGAGCATGCTGGCAGAGCTTTCCACCAAAGAAATTTCGGAAGCGCTCAACCCGCAAACCCTCCCCGAACACGAGGATGTGGCAAAGCGCGGCGGCGGGGTGGCGAAAGAAGCGCGGCTAAAACTGGAAGCCGAAACGGGAAAGAAGCTTGTCACCTCGCAAAATGCCAAACAGTTGCGGCTTGGCGACAAAGATTCGATATGAGCAAGCCGGCCCCGCCCTACATCACTCCGATCAATTTCACTTCGAAACGGATCGCCTTGCCGGCCAGCGGGTGATTGAAAT
>CAYOHO010000523.1:0-1733 GCA_964403755.1 uncultured Oscillospiraceae bacterium | reverse complement strand
GATGACCTCCGGGCCGGGCAGCTGGCGGTCAAGCGGAACGGAGACGCCGACACCGCCGATGACGGCGTTGTGCGTGACAGCCCACTCGTAGCTGTTGCTGCCGACGATCACGACGTGGGCGTTGCGGACGCCAAGGTCCATCAGCGCCGTTCCGAAGATGTCGATGTCGTGCGCGAAGGTGCGGAAGCTCTTCTGGATCTCGGGATCGCCCGGCTTCAGGTGGTAGCGGAAGGCCGGCGCGTCGCCATGCTTCTCGGCGAGACTGCGGATCAGGTCGCGCAGGGTCTGGAACCGGGGGCGGTCGAAGTACTGGGTACCCTTGACGGTCTGCATGCGGAAAACCTCCTGGTGCTTGGGCGCTGGCCTTGGCCAGCGGAACTGTCGGCCGGGGCCGGTCAAAGGGATGCTGGCGGTTCAGGTTCTGTCCGGGTCCGGGGCGGGCTCTGCAAAGGTTTGGACACTTGGGGCAAGGGGCGGCTGCCGGGACGCCATTTCACGATGATGCGGATCAGGGTTCGACTGGCGAAACCAGGCTTCCTGTATCGTAGCCAACCTGCTTCTGCCGCTTCCTGCGCGACGGATCGGGCCTTTACGGTCGGGTCCGCGGCATCGGGTGTGCCTGTGAAACGGCATATATTTTGATAATCAAAACAATTATAGCAGTCTGTCCGGACTTTGGCAAGAAGCTGCCATCCCGGGGCCTGAAGCCGGGCCTGCACCCGAGGGTTCTTCCCGGCGCCTGCGCTGGTCGCTCATTCCCGGATCCTGACCGAAGGCATGTCCGGTGCGGAACCTTTCCGGCTGCCGCTGTCGTCAGCATGGCAAAATCGCGGCCGATGGCTTATCATGTTCTGCAGTGAATCCGCGCGGCCCGATGCCGCTTGCCTGTAGGGACGGATCGCGAACCTTGAGCCGGCGCCGGACGCTGGCCGGACCAGCGGAAGCCGGCGGCCGGGATGCCCGCAGCCGCAGCCGGGAGGCCCCATGAGACTAGAAGGCCGAATCTACCGCCAGAACCGCGCCCTGCGCGAAGCCATCGTCGATCTGCCCGACCCGGGCGGCCTGCGCTATGTCGAGCTGCTGGACCGCACCCTGATCGAGCTCTGCCATCAGCTTGACGTGCCGCTGCCGATCTGGCTGCAGAAGAACACAACCGAGTTCGCCCGTTTCCGCCAGACGATCTTCTTCAGCGGCCAGTTCACCGAGCCGGTCAAGTTCGACCGGTTCCAGATCCGCCTGCTCTGAAGCCGCCGCCGCAGCCGGCTTGAACCCGCCGCCGCACCCGGCGTGAACCCGCAGCGCCGGAGCCTGGCCAGGCTGGCCGCGGGACGTCGGGCGCCGAATAGCGGTACCAGGAAAGGAAGTTCCCATGAAGCACAAGATCGTACTCAAGGACCATTACAGCGTGCCGGACCTGCTCGAGATCATGGCATTCCTGCGCAGCGACGAAGGCTGCCCGTGGGATCGCGTCCAGACCCATGAGAGCATCCGCAAGAACGTGCTGGAGGAAGCCTACGAGGTGGTCGAGACCATCGACGACCACAACATGGACGGTCTGCGTGAAGAGCTCGGCGACCTGCTCATGCAGGTTGTCTTCCACGCCCATTTGGCCCGCGCGGCGCAAATCTTCAGATTTGACGATGTGGTCACGGGAATCTGCCGCACGCTGATCACCCGGAATACGCACCTCTTCGGCGATGATGTCGCCAGGACACCGGAAGCCGTGCTCGACA
>CAYOHO010000522.1:0-1737 GCA_964403755.1 uncultured Oscillospiraceae bacterium | reverse complement strand
GCGCGCCGTCAGGTTCTGGACCAGGTTGTAGAACTGGAACACAAAGCCGATCTCAAAGCGGCGGTATTCGGTCAGCTGGCGGCGTCCGTAGCGGCTGATATCCTCGCCGTCAATGCTGATGGTGCCGCCGTCAAGCGTGTCCATGCCGCCCAGCAGATTCAGCACGGTGGTCTTGCCGGCGCCGGAGGCGCCGACAACGAGGGCGAACTCGCCCTTGGCGATCTCGAAGCTGACCCCGTCGACGGCTGGAATGGTCAGCTCGCCCATGCGGTAGTGCTTCTGCACGTTCTGGAGTTGAATGTAGCTCATGGAAAAACCCCTGTCGGAAATGGTCCGGTATGCTGGCCGATTGCGGTGTGCCGATAACTGACTGACCGTCAGTCAGTCAAGAATAGCACGGATCGCCCGGAAACGCCAGAGGTCATCACCGTGTGGTTCAGTTGCCAATGGGGAGGCAGCATCGCAGGGCCCAGTCGGCGAGGTCCGTTTCCCGGATCCCAGCCATCGGCCCTGCGGCAGACGGAAGTCAGCCGTCGAGGCCGCGCCGGCGCTTGTGGTAGAGGATGGCCAGCTGGGTCCGGTCGCGCAGGCCCAGCTTTTCCAGAACCAGGCTGAGGCTGTTGCGTACAGTTCCCTCGCCCAGGTGGAGCCGGTCGGCGATCTCACGGTTGTTGAGGCCCTCGGCGACCAGGGCGATCAGTTCCATCTCCTTGGGCCGGATGTCGAATTCGGAGAAGTCGGGCTCGCGCTGCTGGCTGAGCAGCGACGGCAGGCGTGAGACCACCTCTTCGCCAAAGACGCTCTGCCCGGCCTGGACGGCCTTGAGCGCCGGCAGGAGGCTCTCGAAGTGCTGCTTGAGGATGTAGCCGCGGGCGCCGATGCGCAGCGCCTCGGCGATGTACTCGTCGTCGGGGAAGGTGGTGAGGTAGAGGATGCGGGCCTGCGGGTCGTCCTGCAGGATCTGCCGGCCGGCCTCAAGACCGGTCATGCCGGCCATGCGGATGTCGAGCAGCATGAGGTCCGGATGGTGCAGGCGGTACAGGTCGATCGCCTCGCGGCCGTCGGCGCCGGTCGCCACGACCTGGACTGCCGGATCGGTCTCGATGATGATCTTGAGGGAGGTGCTGATGAGGCGGTCATCGTCGACGATGACGATGCGCATGCAGCTTCCTGCGGTCATGGTGCGGCCCTGCCTTCCCCTGCTGTCTGCACCCGCGGCTGCTCAGCCGGCTGTGCTGGCGTGTATGCCGGCTGTTCCGGCGTGTATGCCGGCTGGGCCGGCGTGAATTCCGGCCGGGCCGGCGTGAATTCCGGCTGGGCCGGCGAAACAGCCGCCGTGCGGATGGGCGCCCGGTTCTCCCGGGGGATTGTGACGAAGATGGTGAAGCCGTGTTCGCGGCTGAAGCGGACCTGGCCGCCGAGGCTGGCCACACGTTCCTCGATGTTGCGCAGGCCCATGCCGGCGCCGCCGGGACGCGGCAGGGACAGCCCGGCGCCGGCTGAAGCGGACGGATCGGGCACGCGGCTGACGGCGGCTGCACCGGAGGCCGGCCCGCTGGCGCCCGTTCCCGGGATGCGGCTGCTGCCGCCGTTGTCCCGCAGGATCAGCTGGTAGAAGCCGGGATGCTCGCGCAGGGTTAGCTGCGCCTCGCTGGCGCCGGAGTGGCGGATGATGTTGGCGAGGCCCTCCTGGATGATCGCCAGCAGGGCGAAGCGCACCGGTGCCTCCGGCTGCCC
>CAYOHO010000521.1:0-1738 GCA_964403755.1 uncultured Oscillospiraceae bacterium | reverse complement strand
CTCGGCCATGCCAGGCCTTCCCGCTGCCGCCAACGCGCCGGACGCGGGGACTACGGACAGCGCGCTCGACCAGCCCTACCCCTGGGTCAACAACTGACACGAGGGCACCAGCATGTTCCAGGTCACCATTACCGCTCCGGAAGCGCCGCCACGCATCGAGTCGATCACCGACACCTCGGCCATCATCGGCAAGGGCCGGGAGTGCCAGCTGCGCCTGCCCGGCTGGAAAGTGGGTCGCGAGCATGCGCGCATCTTCCGCACCAAGGCCGGCCTCCACATCCAGGATCTCGGCCAGCTCTTCGGCACCAGCGTGAACGGCAACCGCATCCAGCAGTACGGACCGATCACGCGCGGCGACCGCATCGGCGTCGGCCCCTACACCCTCGTCATCGAGGACCGGCTCGAGATGCCATCACTCCCCATCGCCGCGCAGACCTCCGACACCGGCGACAGCCTCGCCGTGGATACGCCCAGCCCGCGCAGCGTCAACGACGGCAAGGTGCCAACGCCCCAGCAGTTCTGGCGACAGCGCATCCACGAAGCCCTGCTCGATGCGATCGATCTGCGCCGGCGCGATCTCGTCTGCATGGCCGACGAGGAACTGCGCGCCGAGACCGAGGCCCTGCTGGTCGAGGTCATCGACAAGGAGTCCGCACTCCCCGACAGCATCGACCGCGACAGCCTGCTCCGCGACGTGCTCGACGAGGCGGTCGGCCTCGGTCCGCTGGAGACGCTGCTCGACGACGACACCATCACCGAGATCATGGTCAACCGCCACGACGAGATCTACCTCGAGCGCAACGGTCGGCTCGAACGCCACCCCGGCTGCTTCACCAGCGACCGCGCCGTGCTCGGCGTCATCGAACGCATCGTCGCCCCGATCGGCCGGCGCATCGACGAAGCCTCGCCCATGGTCGACGCGCGCCTCAAGGACGGCTCCCGGGTCAACGCCATCATCCCGCCGCTCGCCATCAAGGGGCCGGCACTCACGATCCGCAAGTTCGGGCGCAAGGTGTTCTCGCACACCGATCTCGTCCAGCTCGGCGCCCTGAGCCCGGCCATGGCGGAGTTCATGCGCATCTGCGTGCGCCATCGCAAGAACATCCTGATCTCGGGCGGCACGGGATCGGGCAAGACGACCCTGCTCAACGTACTGTCGAACTTCATCCCCGATGGCGAACGCATCATCACGATCGAGGATGCCGCCGAATTGCGGCTCGGGCACTCGCACCTCATCAGCCTCGAGGCGCGTCCGTCCAATGCCGAGGGGCGCGGCCAGATCGCCATCCGCGACCTCGTCAAGAACGCGCTGCGCATGCGCCCGGACCGCATCGTCGTCGGCGAGTGCCGTGGCGGTGAAGCGCTCGACATGCTGCAGGCGATGAACACCGGCCACGACGGCTCGCTGACCACCCTGCATGCCAACAGCCCGCGCGATGCGCTGGCCCGGCTCGAGACCCTGATCCTGATGGCCGGCATGGATCTCCCCTTGAGCGCCATTCGCGACCAGATCGCCTCCGCCGTCGACATCGTCATCCAGCAGGCGCGGCTGCCCGATGGTCGACGTGTGGTCACCGGTATCGTCGAGGTCAGCGGCGTCGAATCCGGCCGCATCCAGATGCAGGAGCTGTTCCGCCACGAGAAGCTCGGGCGAAACGCCGACGGACGGGTGCTCGACCGTTCGAGCGCCTGCAACGCCGTTCCCGGGTTCTACGAGGACCTGCGCGAGACCGGCGTC
>CAYOHO010000520.1:0-1741 GCA_964403755.1 uncultured Oscillospiraceae bacterium | reverse complement strand
GACTGCTGCAACGCCGGCAGCAAGTGGCTCATTGGCTGCTGCGACGCCGACGCCGGTGCCGGCCGGCGCATCGGCCTCACCAGCGCCGTCTGTGACCGGTTCCGGCTCCAGACCGGTGGTGCTGCGCGCGATCCGCTTCCGGGCGGATGGTTCCGTGGTCTGGAACCAGTCGTATGAAACCGAGCGCGACGACGGCTACCTGATGTCAGCTTGTGTCTTCAGCGACGGCGGCTATGCTGTCGGCATGCAGGTGAATGTCCAGACAGCCCCTCCGGCGGCCTCTGGCAGTTCGGCCACTCCGGCTGCCTCTGGCGGTCCGGCCACTCCGGCCGGCAGTGGCGGTCCGGCCCAGTTCCATGCCGAGGCCAGGCTGCTGCGCTTCTCAGCCGATGGCACCCGACAGTGGACCGCCGATCCCGGCCGGACACCCGCCGGATCTCTGGAAAGGCTCATTGCCCTGGCGGATGGTTCCGTCATCTGTGTCGGGACGGTAGAAACGGTCACAGCCGGCCAGAACGGGCAAGCCGGTGAGACACGCAATCTGGTCAGCGTTCAGCGCATAGACCGGGAAGGCAAGCGGCTCGCTCAACAGGCCCTGGTCATCCCCGGGTCAGCAAGCGGCGGACACCAGCTGCTGCAGGATGCCGCCTGGTCCGAAGGCGCCGGTCTGGTGATTGCCTGGCGCTACTATCTCTCGGCTCCGGCTGTCAGCGACCCCGCAGCCCAGGGCGCCTGCCTCATGGCGCTGAATGCGGACCTGAATGAACGCTGGTCGGTCCGGCTGCCGGATGGCGCCAATATTGGTGAAACGGTCGCGCTGACCGGATCCGCCGGCATTCTCGCGACCGGGACAGCGCCGGCTGCGTCCGGTTCCGATACCGGAACGCGCTCCACCCTGTTCCATTTCAATCTGCAAGGCACCCTGGACTGGTCATTCGCTGCCGGCGCGCCGGGCACCTGGCTGCTGGCGCCGGCCCGACTGAGCGATGGCCGGATCGTCCTCGGCCAGTACCAGGTCCGGACCGAAAGCAGCGAAGCGACGGCCTTGCTCAGCCTGAAGGCAGACGGGAGCCCCGATGCCACGCTGGCGGAGCTGCCGGGCCGGCTGGAGCAGCTGGTGCCAGCCGGAGACGGCGGCTTTACCGCCGTTCTGCGCCAGGTCGTGCAGGCGCTGCCGCAGCCGCCGTATATCTCTTCCCTATGGCAGGACAGCGAGGCCATCGTCTGCCGGTTTGACCGCAGCCTGAACCTGGTCTGGCGGCGCACGATCGACCAGTACAAATGGGAACGTCGCACCGACCTCATTGTGGTCAGCGCCATGGACCGCCTGTTTGTAGGCTGAGGCGAACGGTTCGCTCATGTAACCTTCATGACTGAATACACAGGCACGCTGGTGTATGCTGACAGTAGAAAACCCGTTCCCGCAGCGCCATATCCGGCGCCCCAACTGCGAGGTAGATACCATGAACATGACAACCGATTACCCTGATTCAGACGCGGCCAGTCTGGCCGGCAATTCCGCACCAGCTGCCAGTCCAGATCCGGCCATCTATGCCGGGTCTGGCGAGATTCCGGATCTGGAAAGCATCACTGATCCAGCCGGCACGATGGATGCCGCCACCCTGGCCATGGAGAACATCACCCTGGCACCGTTCCTGACTTTCGGCGGTCAGGCCGAGGATGCCATGACCCTTTACAAATCTGTCTTTCCGGATGCATCGTGGATCAGCCTGACCCGGAT
>CAYOHO010000519.1:0-1743 GCA_964403755.1 uncultured Oscillospiraceae bacterium | reverse complement strand
CGCCGGCCACAAGGATTCCTTCTTCGGCGACAAGCACTGCCTCGGCAAGGATGGCGTCCACTTCTACACCGAGAGCAAGGTCGTCACCACCAAGTGGTTCGACGAGCACGAGAAGAAGGCCAAGAAGGTCAGCACCTGGGAAGGCGACATCGCCCGCTGAGAACCAGACGCCCTGTCATTCGCTCAGACAAGAGGCCCGAACTGCCAGCAGCAGTTCGGGCCTCAACTCGCCCTGTGACAGGGCGTCTGGTCCCTTGAAGAATGGCGTAAGGGGTTCTTTCTGCGGAGCGAGCCTGGTGAGCGGCATCATTTTCCGAAGAATTCCGACAGGGCGAAGATTCGGATGCCGCCCGGGTGATGGTCCTGGCAGGTGATTGCTGGGTCCGGTTGGTGTAAAATTCGATCAGGCTATCCGGCAAGCAATTGACTGGACCTGACGATCAGGCAGCCGGCCAGCAAAACGAGAAGACGGGCGATCCGTTCTCAGGATGCCAGACAGGACAGCATATGAACGATCAAGACAATCATGACATCGGGACATTGGAAACATCTGCCTCATCCGCCTCATCCGCCTCGCCCGCCGGCGCCTCGTTCGCGTCGTCCGCCGACGACGCAGCCGCCCTGACGTCCGGCGCCGCTGCCTCGCCTGCCGACAGCGGCGTGCGCATCGTGCGCACGTCCGGCTCCTATGACTGCGGCGGCCGCTGCGTCATCCAGCTGCATGTCCGCGACGGCAAGATCATCCACATCACCTCCGAGGAGGACGGTCCGGACACGCTCGAGCGGCCGCAGCTGCGCGGCTGCCTCAAGTGCCGGGCCTACCGGGACATGATCGACCGGCCCGACCGCCTGACCCGGCCGCTGAAGCGGGTGGGGAAGCGGGGCGAGGGCCGTTTCGTGCCGGTCAGCTGGGACGAGGCGCTCGATGCCATCGCCCGGGAGCTGACCCGGATCCGCGGGCAGTACGGGCCGGATGCGGTCTTCGTCAACACGGCGACCGGCAACCAGGGCCTGATCTCGGAGCGGAACTGGATGCGCCGGCTGCTGGGCCAGACCGGCGGCTTCCTCACCTACTACGGCAGCTACAGCACCGGCGCCACTTCGGTGGCCACGCCCTATACCTATGGCACGGCCAATACCGGCAGCAGCCGCTCCGACTGGGTGAACGCCCGCCTGATCATCATGGCCGGCTGGAACCCGGCCGACACGACGTTTGGGACCAACACGGCCTGGTACCTCAAGCAGGCGAAGCTGGCCGGCGCCCGGATCATCCTCATCGACCCCGTCTGCACCAACAGCGCCGCTGCCCTGGCCGACGAGTGGATCCCGATCCGCCCGACCACCGACAGCGCCCTCTTTGATGCGATGGCCTGGGTCATGATCAGCGAGAGCCTGCAGGACCAGGCCTTCCTCGACCGCTTCTGCCTCGGCTTCGACGAGGCCCATATGCCCGCCGGCATTCCGGCTGGACAGTCCTACCGCAGCTATATCCTTGGCGAAGGCCCGGACGGCCTCGCCAAGACACCCGCCTGGGCCGAGGCGATCACCGGCATCCCGCGCGAAACGATCGCCCGCCTCGCCCGCACGTATGCCACCTGCCGGCCGGGCGCCCTGATCCAGGGCTACGCCTCGCAGCGCCATGCCAACGGCGAGCAGTCGGCCCGCAGCGCTACCATCCTGGCGGCCATGACCGGCAATGTCGGCGTTCCCGGCGGCTGGGCCTCCGGCAAAGGTACGCCGGCG
>CAYOHO010000518.1:0-1747 GCA_964403755.1 uncultured Oscillospiraceae bacterium | reverse complement strand
ACGCTCATCGCCGGCAGCACCGTGTCCCGCGCCACCCTCCATAACGAGGACTATGTGCGCGACAAGGATGTGCGTGTCGGCGACACCGTCATCATCGAGAAGGCCGGCGACGTCATCCCCGCCGTGGTCAGTGTCGTGCCCGAGAAGCGCCCGTCCGGCGCCCGCCCGTTCGTCATGCCCGACCGGTGCCCGGCCTGCGGCGCACCCGTGTCACGGGCCGATGACGAGGCGGAAACCCGCTGCACCAACGCCGACTGCCCGGCCCAGCTGTTCCGCCACATCCTGCACTTTGTCTCGCGTGACGCGATGGACATTGAAGGCCTCGGACCGGCCCTGGTCCAGCAGCTGCTGGATGCGCAGCTGATCGGCAGCATCGCCGACCTCTTCCATCTGCCCGAGCGCCGCAGTGCGCTGCTGCAGCTCGACCGCATGGGCGAGAAGTCCGCCGACAACCTGATCAGGGCCATCGAGCGGGCGCGCGAAAATCCACTTGACCGCCTGCTCAACGCCCTCGGCATCCGCAACGTCGGCCGGGAGGCCGCCCGTACCCTGGCAGCCAGCTTTGAGTCGATCGACGCCATTGCCGCTGCTCCCGCTGAGGCACTGGCGGCCCTGCCCGATTTCGGCCAGATCACGGCCCAGTCGGTCGTCGATTTCTTCGCCAAGGCAGAGAACCGGGAGCTGATCGCAAAGCTGGTGGCCGCCGGTGTGCGCACGCAGGGCTCAGAACGGCCCCAGGTCCGCGGGAATGAGCTTGCCGGCAGGACCTATGTCCTGACCGGCACCCTGCCGACCCTGTCGCGCGAGGCGGCAAGCGCCCTGATTGTGGCCCATGGCGGCAAGGTGAGCGGCAGCGTCTCGAAGAAGACCGCGGCCGTGATCGCCGGCGAAGCCGCCGGCAGCAAGCTCGACAAGGCCAATGAGCTGGGTGTGCCTGTGCTCAGCGAGGAAGATCTCCATCGGCTGATCGGCGAATAGCGGCTGCCGCTCATTAGGGTCGCCGCTTGCGAGGCTGTCCCCACGGAACGCCGAAGGTTCAGCTTGCGAGGCTGCCGCCACGGAACGCCGAAGGTTCCGCTTGCGAGGCTGCTCCCACGGATCCGCCACAGGCCCAGCTGCCCGCAGGGCCGCACGTCGTGCGCTCCGTTTTCCCGCCAGAAGCAAAGAACCCGCTGCCGGATGCTGCCGGCGGCGGGTTCTGTCTATCTACGGATTCTGGATGGGCCGGCAGGCGCCCCGGCTCAGCCGGCCAGCACCTTGCGCAGATAGGCGTACCAGTGGTCGCGCGTATCCTGGCTGATCACATGCTCCATCCGGCAGGCGTCCTGTTCGGACGTCTGCTCATCGATGCCGAGAATCTCGATCAGGAAGCGCTTGATCATGGTGTGGCGCTCGAGGATTTCGGCGGCGCGTTCGCGGCCGGCATCGGTCAGGTGAATCACGCCATAGTGCGCCTGCTCGATCAGGCCGGCATCGCGCAGGATGCCCATGGCCTTGTTGACACTGGCCTTGGAGACATGGAGATGCTCGGCAATCGCGACCGAGCGGGTCGTGTCGCTGCTGCCGCAGAGCTCGAGAATCGTCTCGAGATAGTCCTCGCTTGAGGGGGTCAGGGCATTCTTGGGGTCGGACATGCTTGCCTCCGGATCAGCCGGCTGCCGGTGCGGCTTCCTTCGGGGCTGATCCCTTCAGATGCGTCCGGCTGCAGACTGGATTCCTTCTATTGTGCCGCTTTACCGGCGTCAAG
>CAYOHO010000517.1:0-1748 GCA_964403755.1 uncultured Oscillospiraceae bacterium | reverse complement strand
TGGATGACCACGAGCTTCTGGGCTTCGTCTTTCCGGTGCATGCCTGGGCTCCGCCCCGCCTGATGCTGGACTTCATCCGCAGGCTCGACCTGAGCGGCATGCATCCCTATGTCTTCTCGCTCAGCACCTGCGGTGACGAGGAGGGAAGGACCAGCCGGATCCTGGCACGGGCCTTGAAGGCCCGGGGCCTGACGCTGGACAGTGCCTTCACCCTGCGCATGCCCAACAACTACATCATCAGCTTCGACACGGATTCCGAGCCGCTCGAGCGCCAGAAGCTGGAACAGGCCGAAACGCGCCTGATTGAGATCAACCAGGTCATCCGGGACCGGCAGCGCGGCGTTTTCCAGCCGCTGACAGGCCGCTGGGCCGGGCTGAAGTCAGCGGTCGTGAATCCTCTGTTCAGCCGCTTTGCCACAGACCCGCGTCATTTCCACGCCACGGATGCCTGCAGCGGCTGCGGCCTCTGCGAAGCGGTCTGCCCGCTGCAAACCATCCGCTGCGACGGCCGGCGCGGCCGCCCGATCTGGGGCCAGGCCTGCACCATGTGCCTCGCGTGCATCAGCCGCTGCCCGACGGGTGCAATCCAGTATGGCCGCCGCACTCAGGGCCGGGCGCGCTATGTTCACCCGGACCTCCGCCTGCCGGCTCCCGGCCATCGCACGGAGCCCCAGCCTCAGGCAGCCCAGGCACCGCTGGCCGCCGAACCGCCGGCAGGAAGGGATGAACCATGAATCAGTCCGCCATCCGGATGCCAGCCCTTTTTGTCGGCCACGGATCGCCTCTGAACGCCGTCGAGGAAAACCCCTTTGTTGACGGCTGGCGGCAGATTGCCGCCGACATGCCGCGGCCGCAGGCGATCCTGTCGATCTCGGCCCATTGGTATACGCCGGGCAGCCATGTGTCCGACTCGGCCGCCCCGCGCATGATCCATGACTTCTATGGATTCCCGAAAGCACTCTACGATGTCCGCTATCCGGCTGCCGGCGCGCCGGCAGTGGCACGGGCGGTGCTGGCGCTGGCCGGACAAGCCGTGAACGTTGACAACAGCTGGGGCATCGACCATGGCACCTGGTCGGTGCTCTGCCGCATGTATCCAGAGGCCGATATCCCTGTCTGCCAGCTGAGTGTCAACCGGGAAGCCGGCCCCCGGGCGCATTTCCTGCTCGGTGAAGCGATCGCTCCCCTGCGTGACCAGGGCGTGCTCATCTTCGCCAGCGGCAATGTCGTGCATAACCTGTCCCGGGTCGACTGGGGCAATCCGGGCGGCTATGACTGGGCCGAGGCGTTTGACGACTACATCCATGCCTGCATCAGCGAGCGGCGCTTCGATGGCGCCGTGCAGTACAAACGGGCCGGCAGCCCGGCCCGCCTGGCCTTCCCGACGCCGGACCACTACCTGCCCCTGCTCTATGTGCTCGGCGCCGCCCGGCCGGATGACCGGCTGAGCGTCTACAACCGGGCCTGCACCCTGGGTTCGCTGTCCATGACCAGCTACCTGTTCCACTGACCCCGGCAACGATCCTGCCAGCGCCATTCCGGCATGGCGGCAGGCTGTGCCCCGGGCAGGGCTGTCCGGAAGCTGTCGGGATGCACTTGGCAACCATCCGGGACACCGTTAAAATGAGACAATAGCGCAACAGAAGCCAGACAGTGGCAAGACTGAACCGAGGCACTGGCGCAGCCCGCATGAGGCACGACGCAGCCTGTCTGTGCCTGAGGCAGGCCAGTGCAAGGAGGAACAAGAT
>CAYOHO010000516.1:0-1751 GCA_964403755.1 uncultured Oscillospiraceae bacterium | reverse complement strand
CGTCGCCTTCGCCCTGGCCCGTCAAGTTGTCGCCCATGTGCTCGACCGCGCCAGACTCATGCAGGAGGTTGTTATAGAACACGAAATCCGTGTCTTTCACGACCCGCCCGCTCTCTCCAAGCAGGAACGCCGCTGCATCCAAATCGAAGGCCTCGCCGCCTGAATACTTGTTAGTGTCCCAGCCTAGGCCGAGCACCAGCTTATTGAGCCCCGCATTGCCTTTGGTCAGGTCACTTTTTTGACCCTTTTGCAGATTGACAGCCATTTCACCCTCCTACCGGCTATTCGCCGACGCCCGCATAAGGGCGCCGGCGAACGGCATCGTCTTAACCCACGCATTCCTTGTACAGCACATCGAACTCAGGACACACGCTCTTGGCCTTGGCCTTGAGCGCCTTCAGAAAGGCCTTTTCACCCTTATCGATCTTCCCGTCCGCAAAAAGAATCGCACGGAGCTTCTTCGCCTCTTTCTTATCGATAGCGCCGTCCGCAAGTATATTGCTGGTCAATGCTTCAAAGAAAAACTTCTCAAACGCCGGGCTGTTTTCCTTTGCAGAATTGCGAAGATCTACGAGAAAATCGATTTCCTTGACATCAACCACGCCGTCCGCCATAACTTCTTTTTTGATCAGCTTGGTTTCCGCAGCGTCAATCGTACCATCCGCCAACAGAACATCTTTCAGAAGCTTTTTATAGTCAGCCATAGTCGCACCTTTTTTTACGGGTTTTTCATAAACAGAGTCAACACCTCGTTGACTCCAGATCCTGCACGGTTATACGTTTCAGCCAATAAAGAAGCATAGCGAACAACATCCACCATCAAAGATCAATGCGTGTTACGAGATGCAACCAATTGAAAACGCGTGATCAGCCGAACAACTTCACCGACCCAAAGAACAATAGACGTCCCTGCGGTGATGTAAACCCACTCGTTTAATGTCAGCGGCTGAGTACGGAACACCTCTCCGCCCATCTGTACCATGGCTACCGTTCCGATGAACATGACAGCCGCAATGACCATGAATAATTTATTTCTCCAAAAACCATTCAAAGCCGACTGGTTCAATCCGAAGCATCTCGCGTTGAACAGATTCCAGAACTGCAACATCACGAACACGGCGAAGAACAACGACAGTTCATGCCTGTCCACCCCCCCGTCTTTGATATACAGTAACGCGGCAATCATAAAAATCAGGAAAGCAACACCAAAACCGAGTATCCACTTTGACATTCCCTTAGTGACAATGAATGCATCCGGATTCCGCGGCGAGAGATTCATCACATTCTCATGCGGTGGCTCTGTCGCAAGGGCAAGCGCGGCAAAAGTATCCATGATAAGGTTCACCCATAGCAGTTGTATTACCGTCAGCGGTATATCAACGCCGATAAAGGGACCTAGAAACGCCACTCCCAAAGCAGCGACATTCACCGTCAGCTGGAACACGATAAAGCGCTGGATATTTTGGTAAAGCGTTCTCCCCCACATGACAGCCGATTTGATCGTCGCGAAGGAATCATTCAATAGAACTACCTGACTGCACTCCCTAGCCACATCCGTCCCCGATCCCATGGCCAATGCCACATTCGAATGTTTCATGGCAGGAGTGTCATTAATTCCATCGCCCGTCACGGCAACCACATGCCCGTTTTTGCGGAGCAATTTGACAAGGCGCTCTTTATGCTCAGGAAGTGCACGCGAGAGGATACGTATCTTTCCGACAGCCTTTTCTGCTTTTGCGTCGGTCATCGCC
>CAYOHO010000515.1:0-1753 GCA_964403755.1 uncultured Oscillospiraceae bacterium | reverse complement strand
GCCACGCCATGGAGGCGGCAGCGTTGGCCGCAATGTTCAGGTTGATGTTCTTGAACTGGCAGCTGGGCCCCCGCGCGGTGAGGGATTCCACCTCCTCCGCTTTATTCAGCTCCGCGCAGGTGCGGTACCCGCAGGCGCCGCAGTTGTAGTTCAGGTCTGATTTCCGCTTGTCGCCGATGAGGATCAGCGCGCAGGGCTCCTTCACCAGCTCCATGAGAAAGCGGCCGTCCCGCGCCGCCAGTGGGGACATGTCCCCCAGGGAATAGCAGAACTCGGCGATCTCGGTCATGTCGAGCTCGCGGACCTTCATGCCCTTGCGCGGCATGAACTCCACATAACCTTCCATGACCAGACGATTCAGAGCCTCGTTGATCGGGGTATGGCTGACGCCGAGCTGCTCGGACAGCCGGCTGACGATCATGCGCTCGCCGGCGGCATACCGGCCGGACAGGATGTCCTCCTTGATCCTCAGGTAGACCATGTCGAGCAGCGACAGGTTCTTAAAGCTTTCCAGGTCCATGACAGGCACCTCGTCGATCATTCAGCCAGCAGGCTTACATAGTCCTCCAGGTTCTCGCACAGCGCCTTCAGGAAACGGGCAGCCGGGGCGCCGTCGACCGCGCGGTGGTCAAACGTCAGGGACAGGCCAATGGCCGGATAATGGACGAACTGGCCGTCCTGTGGCTTCACCTTGTAGTCGATGCAGCCGATGCCGAGGATAGCTGTCTGGGGCGGCGCGATGACCGGCGTGAAGGCCGCGACGCGCAAGGCGCCCAGATTGGTCGTTGTAAACGTGGCGCCGCTGAGCATCTGCGGGGTGGCACGCCCTTCCTGGCACTCTTTTGCCAAAGCTTTCGCGGTATCCGATATCTGGCGCAGGCTCAGGCGGTTGGCCATGAAAATCGTCGGCACCATGAGGCCGGCTTTTGTATCGACCGCGACGCCAATGTGGGCGTTGTGGAAAAGGGTCGTGGTCTCGTCGCTGTAATGCGCGTTCAGGGCGGGGAAGTCGAGAATGGTTCTGGAAATCGCATGAACGATCATGTCGTTGATCGTGATGCCGGGACGACCCTGGGCTTCTGAACGGGTCTTGAGTCGTTCCTTGATCTCGAGCAGCGATGTCGCGTCGAAAAAGGCATGCAGCGTCAGCTGGGCCATGCTCTGCAAGGACTGGTGCATGTTGCGGGCGATCACCTTGCGGATCGTGCTGTTTTTCACGACCGTGCAGTCGTCCCCGCCGGCTGAGGCAGCTGATGCTGTCGAAGCGAGCGCCGCAGCCGACGCGGTCGTTGTCGATGCTGTTAAAATGGCGCCTGCCTGAGCTGTCGTGAGCGCATGCTCCGCGGCAGGCACGGGTACGATGGACGGGCGGATCGCGATCTCGCCGGCCGCCGAGCGCAGCACATCGTCCCGGGTGATCCGGCCATTCGGACCGGTCGGGATCACCAACGCAAGGTCGACGCCCTTTTCAACAGCCAGCGCCCGGGCCTTCGGCGAAGCGGACAGACGGCCGGAAGCCCCATTGTCTGGCGCGGGAGACGGCACAACGATCGGCGTCCGGACCGGCGCGACCATCGGCACCTGAGCGGCAGCGACGGGTTCGCTGACTGGCTTACCAGCCGGCGCACTGACCGGGGAAGTGGCTGGCGCCGTTTTTTCCGGGACCGGGGCCTGTGTAGCCGCTATCGGCGCCCGTCCCGGCATGTCATAAGACTCCCCAGGCTTGCCGACGACGCAGACAACACTCTTGACG
>CAYOHO010000514.1:0-1759 GCA_964403755.1 uncultured Oscillospiraceae bacterium | reverse complement strand
GCCCTGGAACAGGGTCTGCTGCAGGGCGGTGACGATCATGCCGCGTGACAGGGCGTTCCGGTTCGTGATGAAGGGCATGAGCAGGAAGACCGGCCAGAGGAAGTTCAGCAGCACGCAGTTGACGAAATAGATCGGCGTGCGCAGGAGAATCCGGATTTCCTTGAGCATGACGGCAAGCAGCGGCGAGCCGCTGCGCCCGGCCGCGTCGAGCTCGGCCCGGGTCAGGCGGCGGCGGCGCGTGCCGGAGCCGGTCAGGCCGATGACCCCCTGGAAATAGAGCAGGCGCCCGGCAGCCAGCATGATGGCGCTGGCAGCGGCGGCAGCGAGGACGAACAGGAGCAGGCTGCCAAAGCCGTGCAGGGTGCCGGCGCCGGCGAGCGCCTGGCTGGCAAAGGCGGTCCCCGGGAAGACAGACGTCGCAATGCCGGCGACCTTCTCGGCGCCCTGGCTGATGATCTGGCCGAGGTTGGCGGTTCCGCTGGCGCCCAGTGACTGCATGCCAAAGCTGAAGCCGAGCGCCAGGGTCATGATCAGCAGCAGCGAGACCATGTTGAAGCGGTCGCGGTTGTGGGCGATGCGCGTGAAGCGCATCATGACCATGATGATGACGGCGGCAATGGCCAGCGGGATGACCGGCAGCAGCAGGAAGACGACCAGCAGCGACAGGTAGTAGGCGGCGCCGGCGCCGCTGCGGATGCCGTAGACGACCAGGGGCGGGGCCACGATGGCGCCCAGGAACAGGTATTCATAGATGACGGTGACCAGGAACTTGGCGCCGATGATCTGCTCCGGATGGAGCGGCAGCGGCAGCAGCCGTTCAACATCGCTGGAGAAGTAGAAGATGCTGATGACGTACATCAGGCCGAAGACAAAGACAACCGTCACGCCGGCCGAGACGAACATGCCAATCATGGCGGCTGCCAGCCCGACCTGGCTGAGCAGCCCATAGAGGCCCCAGGCGGAAACGCCGGTGGCTGCCATGAAATAGAGACCGAGGAAGGCGAACAGGGCAATGTTGCCCGCCGTCGAGAAGCGGCGCTTGCGGCCGCGGGCATCGGAGCCGAGCCCGCCATAGCCGCTGCCGAAGAGAAGGACGCGGGTCAGCCGCAGCAGGTTGCGCATGGCCTATTCCCCCTGCTTCTCATCTTCGGCGACGAGCTGCAGGAACATCGCCTCGAGCGAGGCGCCCGCCTGGAACTGCTCGCGCATGCCGGCAATGGTGCCGCAGAAGAGGATGCGCCCGCGGTCGATGACGGCGACCCGGTCGCAGATCTTCTCCGCCACGTCGAGGACATGGGTCGAGAAGAACACGGTCTTGCCGCTGGCGGTGTGCTCGCGCATCATCTCCTTGAGCTGGAAGGCCGACTTCGGGTCCAGGCCGGTCATCGGCTCGTCCAGGATCCAGACATCCGGGTTGTGCAGCAGGGCGCCCATGATGACCAGCTTCTGGCGCATGCCGTGGGAATAGCTCTGGATGCGGTCGGTGAGCGCATCGCTCAGCTCGAGCCGCTCGGCCAGCGTCGCGATGCGCTGCTTGCGGGCCTCGGCCGGCACCTGGTAGATGTCGCCCATGAAGCGCAGGTACTCGATCGCCTTGAGGCGCGGGAAGATGTTCGGGTCGTCGGGGACGAAGCCGAAGGACCGCTTGGCCGCCAGCGCGTCCTTCATGATATCGTGGCCGCTGATCTCAATGCTGCCCTCGTCAGGATTGAGGATGCCGGTCATCATCTTGATGGTGGTCGTCTTGCCGGCGCCGTTC
>CAYOHO010000513.1:0-1762 GCA_964403755.1 uncultured Oscillospiraceae bacterium | reverse complement strand
CGCCGAGCTGGCGCAGGCGCGCCAGGACCGGCACGGCCTCGGCCGAGTAGACTGGCTGGGTCAGGAAGAATGAGGCGCCGGCGGCGATCTTCCGCTCGGCCCGCTTGAGCGCCTGCTCGGGCACCGGCACATTGGGGTCGAAGGCGGCGCCGAGGAGCAGCTCATCACCGGCAAACAGCTCGCGGTTGAGGCTGGCGGCCAGCTCCAGCAGCGAGAGGCTGTTGAGGTTGAAGACCGGCTTGATGTAGCCGCGGTCCTGCTCGGGAACGGGATCGCCCGTGATCAGCAGCACCTGGCGGATGTTCTCGCTGTGCAGGGCGAGCAGGGCCGAGCGCAGGCCATTGGCGTTGCGGTCGCGGCAGCATAGGTGCGGCAGGACCGGCAGGCCGGTCTCGCGCTGGATACGGCTGCCCGCGACCACCGGGTCGAGCCGGACCCGCGACAGCGGTGTGTCGGCGAGCGTCATGAGATCGATTCCAGCTGAACGCAGAGCGCGGGCTGACTCGGTCAGGGGCTCGAGCCGGCTGTCGCGTGGCGGGTCCATCTCGCAGACCAGCACCTTGCGCAGGCGTGCGAACGCATCAGCCAGCGGCCGGGGGGCGGAGACGCGCTCCCCAACGCTCCGGCTGCGCACGACGAGGGGTGCGGAGGCGCGGCGCGGCTGGGCCAGGGCCTGGCCGAGGGCCCGGATATGATCCGGCGTGGTGCCGCAGCAGCCGCCGATCAGGGCGGTCTGTCCGCCCGCCAGCAGGACGGTCGACTGGGCAAAGTACTCGGCAGTGGCCGTGAACACCGACTGCTGGTTCTCAAAGACCGGGTAGCCGGCATTGGGCATCAGGGTCAGCGGCTTGGCGAGGCCGCCGCAGCGATTAAGCAGCTGAAGCATGTGAACCGGACCGACGCCGCAGTTCATGCCGATGACATCGATGTCGGGGCAGGCCGCGAGGTCCGGCAGCGCAAATTCGATCGACTGGCCCTTGCGGGTGAAGCCGTCGGCTGAGATCGCCAGCGAGGCGATGACCAGCGCGTCCGGCACCCGGGCCCGCACGGCGGCCGCCAGCGCCGGCAGCATGGCCGTCTCGGGAAAGGTCTCGAACAGGAAATGGCGCGCCCCACAGGCCGCAAAAACGTCGATCAGCGGCAGATACTCCGCCAGCGCCTCTTCGTGCTCCAGCAGGGGGTTCGGGCCGAAATCGGCCAGCACGATGGTCTGTCTGCCGGCTGCTGCCTCGGCCAGGCGGAAATTGGCCTCCGCCAGCGTGGCGGCATGATCAGCCGAGATGCCGCAGAGCGAAGGCTGCAGCGCGAACGTGTTGCTGCGCAGCACACGGGCGCCCGCCTGAAGATAGGCGGTGTGGATCTGGCGGATGACATCCGGCTGCGCCAGGCCAGCCAGCTCGCATTCGTGCGACGGCAGCCCGGTGAGGCGGCTGAAGTACGTTCCCATGGCGCCATCGGCGAGCAGGGGCAGGCTGGTGTGGAGATTGGCGGCGACGGCGTCGAGACGGGATGCAGGCATCGTCATGTTCAGGCTCCGATCATGGGTCGGGCAGGCGCGGCCGCGGCTGTCCATTCCGGTGAATGGTCCCATTTTAGGCTTCGGTGCGTTCCCTGTAAACCAGTTGCCTGCCGGCGATGAACCCGCATTCGGCGGCTTTACAAACCGTCGGGGGTGCGGTAAAATCATTTGGCGGTCGCGTCAACAGCTCGATACGCGGGTGTAGTTCAATGGTAGAACCTCAGCCTTCCAAGCTGATTGCGT
>CAYOHO010000512.1:0-1766 GCA_964403755.1 uncultured Oscillospiraceae bacterium | reverse complement strand
CGGTATTGCTGGCCGGACCGGCAGCGGCAAGTCGACGCTGGTCGACCGGATCCGCGACTGCTTCGGCGATGCGGTCTGCATCGTCAAGCATGACAACTACTACTGCCGCCATGATGAACTGGACCTTGAAGCGCGCCGGCGCCTGAACTACGACCATCCCGACGCCTACGACACGCCGCTTCTGGTCGAGCACCTGAAGCGGCTCAAGGCAGGCCTTTCGATCGAATGCCCGGTTTATGACTTCACAAGCTACAACCGCAGCGACCGCACGACGACGATCCTTCCGGCGCGGGTGATCGTTGTCGAGGGCATCCTGCTCTTTGCCGATCCGGAACTGCGGGCGCAGCTCGACATCAAGGTCTTTGTCGACACCGATGCCGATGTGCGCATCCTCCGTCGGGTGCTCCGCGATGTCGAGGAGCGCGGCCGCTCAGTGCGCAGCGTGGTCGAACAATACCTCGCGACCGTCAAGCCGATGCATGAGCTGTTTGTCGAGCCGACCCGACGGCTGGCCGACATCATCGTGCTCAATGGTGCCTACAACGAGGTGGCGCTTGACCTTATCCTGAAGAAGATCGAGACCTACCTCCATGATTCGGAACCGGCTGGTCAGCGTCTGCTTCCGGTTCCGGATGTGGTCAGGATGGAACGGCCGGCGGACCAGGTCAGCGCGGATCCTTGGGAACCAGTCACGGCGGAGGTAAAGCCATGAACGATCCAGGCAAGTCGCAAAACAGCAAGACCGTAAGCAAGCCCGGCAGAATGCGGAACAAGGGCATTCCGCTCATGCCGGCTGACGAGCAGCCGGAGACACCTTTCTGGAGCCTGGACCAGGCCAGACTCATGGCCGAACTGGACAGCCGCCCGGAAGGGCTCGGTGATGCGGCGGCGCGAGAGCGCCTGCAGCGTGTCGGCCCCAACACCCTGCGGCCGCACCGGCCGGTCACAGCCCTGCGCTCGTTTCTCGGGCAATTCACCAATCCACTGGTTCTCATCCTCATCTTTGCCGCCATCATCTCCAGCAGCGTGGGCGAATGGACCGACGCGATCATCGTCCTGGTCATCCTGATCGCCAGCGCCACCCTCAGCTTTATCCAGGAATACTCCGCCGGACGGGCGGCAGAACGCCTGAAGGCCCAGGTTCGGGTCCGCAGCACGGTCCTGCGCGATGGCCATGAAGTGACGGTCCCGGCGGAGGAGATCGTGCCCGGCGACGTGGTGCTGCTTTCGGCCGGAAGCCTCATCCCTGCCGATGGCATTGTGATCGAGGCGCACGACTTCTTCGTCAATCAGGCCGTTCTGACGGGCGAAACCTTCCCGGTCGAAAAGCAGCCTGGCCCGGTCGATGCCGACGCCGGCCTGTCAGGCCGGACCAACATGGTCTTCATGGGCACAAACGTGCGCAGCGGCTCGGCCCGGGCCATCATGACGACGACCGGAACCGGCACGTCGTTCGGCCAGATCGCTGAACGGCTGACGCTGCGGCCGCCGGAGACCGGGTTTGAACGCGGCATCCGCCAGTTCGGCCATCTGCTGACGAACATCATGGCTGTGCTCGTGCTGGCTGTCTTCGCCATCAACATGTATCTCAACAAGCCGGTTATCGACTCTCTCCTGTTCGCGATCGCACTGGCTGTCGGCATCACGCCCGAGCTGCTTCCTGCCATCATCAGCATCAGCCTGGCGCGCGGCGCCCAGAGCATGGCCCGCAACGGCGTCATTGTGCGCCGGCTCAATGCGATCGAGAACCTCGGCAGCATGGATGT
>CAYOHO010000511.1:0-1770 GCA_964403755.1 uncultured Oscillospiraceae bacterium | reverse complement strand
GCTTCATCGATGGCGGTGTCGTCGAGAACGTACCGGTCTCGATGCTGCGCGGCCTCGGCATCCGGCGCATTGTCGCGGTCGAGCTTGGCGCCAGTGCCAGCTTCCGCAGCCCGATCCTCGACAATGTCCAGATCACCTGTATCCACAACGGCGCCGACCTGGGCGGAACCTTCGACGTGACGCCGGCGACACTGGCTCGCAACCGCCGGCTTGGCTACCTGGACACGATGAAGGCGTACGAGTGCCTGGCCGGCGAATTCTACAGCTTCACCCCGGAGGCGCACGCTGAACTCTGCCGGCTGTTTGGCGAACGGGTGCACGGTCTTGAGCAGGCAGCCTTTGCCTATGACATGGACCGCTGCGCTGTCTATGGCGCGCGTGCGTTCCTGGCTGCTGTCCAGGCCCGGCGCGCCGCTGCCCAGCAGGAGTACGAAGCGGCACGCAGCCAGCTTCAGATCGACCACAAGATCCGTGCCATCACGGGCGGCCAGCTGAAGGTGCTCGACCTTGTGCCGCGGCTGCGGCTGGCCTTCCTGCTCGAGCTCGTTGCCCATCTGCGCCCCGGCGGCCGGCTCGGCAAGGTCACCATGCGGCATTTCCGCAGCCTTGATCAGGCGGCGCAGGCGCTGTCCCGGCTTGACGAGCTGGAGCGCACGGGGGAAATCCCGCCGCCGCTGCCGTTGCTGCCTGGCTGAACGTCTGCCGGGATCGTGATCTGGCCGGTCAGCGCCTGTCACCCTGGCGGCGGCCGGCGGCAAAGACGAACTGGCGCTGCAGCCAGTAGCTGAGCAGCCAGAGCAGCGCTTCAGTCAGGAGCTTGGCAGCGGCAAGCGGCAGCGCCAGCCCTTCGTGGAGCGCGTTCAGCAGCAGGTAGTTGAGCGTCAGGATGGCGCCAGCCGTCAGGGCATAGCGGCGGGCGGATTTTCTGCCAGCCCTGTCCGTTCCGGCGGATTTGTGTCCGGCCTGCCTGGCGGAGAAGACCAGGCGGTTGAGCAGATAATTGGCCGTGGCACTGGCCAGCCGCGCGCCGACGACAGCCAGGGCGAGCTGACCGGTGACTTGCTTCAGCAGCAGGACCAGGGTGAAGTCGATGCATGCTGCGATCAGGGAAGAGGCGCCGAAGCCAGCCAGCTCGCGGACGCGTCCGGCCTGGCCAGTACCTGTGGCTGCTTCTGCCTTGCCGCCGGCTGCGCCCGGTTCGGCCGGCGTCTTCGCCTTCGTTTGCGACATCGGTTTCGTCCTCGCCTTTGCCACAGGGTCCGCCTTTGCTTCCAACATCAGTTTCGTCCTCGCCTTTGCCACAGGGTCCGCCTTTGCTTCCACTGTTCTCCTGATGCCTGCGGTTGCTGCCGATCCGCCCCGTCTATGTCAGAGTGCCTCCCGATCGTGACGGTCGCGTGAACGCTATGGTATCCTTTTCTGAAAGCGGCGCACCGGTCATCTGATTCAAAAAGCGGCGCACCGGTCATCTGAAGGCTGCGCTGCCGACCGCAGCGAAAGAACCACAGCCAAGCATCGGGGAGGACGGGCATGGGGCCAGGAAACGTGAACAAAAGAAACGCCGGCCAAGGCCGGCGTGATACCGAAAAGTTGGTCTTCCGCAAGATGGTGGAAATCTACTGCCGGGCGCATCACGGTGGGCGTCCGCTCTGTTCCGGCTGTAATGACCTGATCGGATATGCCGGGCAGCGGATTGATGCCTGCCGCTTCGGCGATGAAAAGTCCTTCTGCTCGGCCTGCTTCGTGCACTGCTTCCAGCCGGCTCGCCGG
>CAYOHO010000510.1:0-1777 GCA_964403755.1 uncultured Oscillospiraceae bacterium | reverse complement strand
GACGTAGATCATGAAGCCGGCTGAAAAGCCAAGCGAGACAGACAGGAAGCGGTTGCTGGTCTTGCGCATGAGCAAGGCCAGCAGGCTGCCGATGCCCGTGGCCATGCCGGCGATGAAGGTCAGCGTGAAGGCCAGGAGGATGTTGCTGGAGCCCATGATACATGCCTCAGTCATCTATAGATTGCGGCACCATTATAGCATTCCGCGACGTCGGGCGACCACTATTTCCAAGGCAGAATCGCGCCTGCCCGCTGCCCCGGCCGTACTGCCCGGCTATCCGGCGCCACCTGGCCTGCTTCTGGCGCTCCAGGCGCGACAGACGGTACGGAAAGAGGCAGGCCAGCTGCTGTATGATGGATGGGAACAGTGGAATCTTCAGCTTCAGCATCCGCCGGGAGGACCGCCATGGAAAGCAAAGAATCCCCAGCCAGGCTAATCGACGCCTATATCGCCGGCTTCCCGCCGGATGTCCAGGAGCGGCTCACAGCCATCCGGGCGGCCATCCACGAGGCCGTTCCGGAAGCGGAGGAGCGGATCAGCTACCAGATGCCGGCCTTCCATGACAAGGGCATCCTGATCTACTATGCCGCCTTCAAGGACCATATCAGCATCTTCCCGACCGCGGACGGCGTGGCGGCCTTCAAGGACGAGCTGGCGGCCTACCGCAGCTCCAAGGGCACGATCCATCTGCCTTTCGGCCAGCCGCTGCCCCTGGAACTGATCGCCCGCATCGCCCGTTACCGCGCCGAGGCCAACCGCCTGGCCGAGGCGGAAAGGCAGCAGAAGAAGGATGCGGCCCGAACCGCAGCGGGCCAGGCGGTGAAGCGGACCCGCAAATAGCTGCGCCCGGGCGGCGGATCAGATGAGCGCCACCAGCATGCAGGC
Organism: uncultured Oscillospiraceae bacterium; assembly: GCA_964403755.1. Taxonomy (GTDB): domain Bacteria; phylum Bacillota; class Clostridia; order Saccharofermentanales; family UBA5734; genus JAXGXQ01. The sequence goes on along the minus strand of CAYOHO010000510.1, from coordinate 892 downwards.
CCTGGCGGCGGATCAGCCGAGCGCTACCAGCATGCAGGCCAGGGCGGCGGATCAGCCGAGCGCCACCAGAACGCAGGCCCGGACGGCCTGCAGGCCGAGCCGGCCGATGAGTGACAGGACAGACTCGTCCCAGGTGCCGGGCTGCAGCCAGACATGCTCGATGCCGAGGCGGGCTGCCTCCTCAAGGAACGGCTTGCCGACTTCCGGAGCCACGACCATATCAATGACGTCCGGCTTCTGCGGCAGGGAAGACAGGTCGGGGTAGCAGGGTATCCCGCCGATGGACGGATAGCGCGGATTGACCGCAAAGACGGTGTAGCCGTGGCTCTTGAGCTTGTGGAAGATCCGGTTGCCGAACTTGTTCGGGTCCTGGTTGGCGCCAACCACGGCCCAGACTTTCAGGGCCAGCATATCGTGTTCGTTCATGATGTCCTCCTCCGGCCGCCGTTCCTGCCTGCCGCTGCCGGCGGCCGCGGCGGCCCTGACGCTCTGGCGCCGGAAAACCGCGGCGCCGATTGCCTTCACTTTACCATATCTGACACGGCCGGCAGGTGCCCTATGGCACCGGCAGAAAGCGAGCTCAGCATGGACCATCAGTCGCATATCCGCCTGTTCGACCGTATCGCCCCCGTCTATGGCTGGTTCTTCCCCCTGCAGGTGCGCCGCTTCCGCGAGAGCATCGCCGCGCATGCCGACCTGTTCGCCGACTGCCCCAGCGTGCTTGACATCGGCTGCGGCACCGGCGCCCTGGTGCATGTGCTGGCGAAGCGCGGCCACACGGTCACCGGCATCGACGGCTCGGCCGGCATGCTGGCCGTGGCGCGGCGCCTGAACCGCGGCGTTCCGGCCGCGTTCCGGCACCAGAATGCCCTGAAGCCGGACGGCACCGGTG
>CAYOHO010000509.1:0-1782 GCA_964403755.1 uncultured Oscillospiraceae bacterium | reverse complement strand
GACCAAGGAGATCTATGCTCCTCTCGCACATCGTCTCGGCATGGGATCGGTCAAATGGGAACTAGAGGACCTCTCGTTCCGTTATCTGGAGCCGGAAGCGTTCCAGGACATAAAGAGTAAGGTCGCAGAAAAAAGAGAGGCCCGAGAAAAATATCTTGAAGAATTCGTGGCGGAGCTGCGGAGCCTGTTGAGCAAGAATACAATTACCGCGGATGTCTATGGCCGTCCGAAGCATTTTTACAGTATCTGCCGCAAGATGCGCACGCAGAACCTCTCCTTCGATTCACTCTATGATCTTTTGGCCGTCCGCGTCATCGTCAATGATGTCCGAGATTGTTATACCGTGCTCGGCATTATCCATGAGCACTGGAAGCCGATACAGCATAAGTTCGCCGACCATATCGCTGTACCGAAATCGAACATGTATCAGTCGTTACATACAGGTGTGATCGGCCCGCAGGGAAGGCCGGTGGAGATACAGATCAGAACGCATGACATGCATCGCATCGCCGAATATGGTATCGCCGCGCACTGGCGCTATAAAGAGGGCGAGGTCACGGCCAGCGAGAAGGCTGCGGAGAAATTCGCGTGGCTGCGGCAGCTTTTCGACTGGCAGAAAGAGGATGCGAAGACGTTCATGGAGAATCTGAAGGTCGACCTCTTCACCGACGAGGTCTTCGTGTTCACACCGAAAGGTGACGTCCATAATCTGCCTGCGGGTGCGACGCCGGTCGATTTCGCCTATCACATCCATACGCAGGTCGGACATCGCTGCATCGGGTCCAAGATCAATGGCAAGATGCAGCCGCTCGATCATAAGCTCCAGAACGGGGACATCATTGAGATCATGACCTCCAATAAAGAAAAGCCGAGCCTTGATTGGCTTTCATTCATCGTGACCAGCGGTGCGCGCACCAAAATAAAGAACTGGTTCCATCGTCAGCAGAAAGAAGAGAACATGCAGCTCGGAAAGGATGCGCTCTTCAAGGCGGGATATACGGTGTTGCTCGACCAGTCGCAATACACGGATGAGAACATGGAGCAGCTTGCGCGACGTTTTGGCTTAAAAGGTCCGGACGAGCTGTTCGTTGCGATCGGTCATGGTGAGATCTCTCCGCTCCTGGCAGCAAAGACCTTGAAAGAGATCATCGAACACTTTGCCCGGTCAGTGGATGAAAAGATCCTAGAGAAAAAACTGGACGGAGCGGCACCGTCACCGTCCAGTGCTAAAGGTGTTGCGGTCGTTGGGGTGCGCGATGTGCTCACGCGGTTGGCGAAATGTTGTACGCCGCTCCCGGGAGATGATATCGTCGGTGTCGTCACTAAAGGGCATGGCATTTCGATACACCGGATGAATTGTCCGAACATTAAGAGCAAGAACGACCTCCAACAGGTCGCGGTGCAGTGGGAATCGAACAGCCAATCGATGTATCCGGTCGAGATCGAGATCAAAGCGTTCGATCGTGTCGGTATCGTAAAGGATATCCTGAATCAGATCAGTGAAGCGAAGACCAACTTACGAGAAGCGTCGGCCCGTACGATGCCGAACGGAGTGGTGATCGCGCGGCTGGTCGTAGATATCAAGGACCTGGTGCATCTGAAGGACATCATGAAGCGCATACGCAGCAATGTCTCTGATGTGATCGAGGTCTCACGCCCGAGCCCGGCTTAGTTGTTTAGGTGACATGAGGCGCCTTTGGCGCAAGAGTTTTCAATAGCCTGTTAGATGCGCGGCGCAGCTTCTTCTTTTTTTGCTTCCAGATTTATTAGGACAGTTACCGC
>CAYOHO010000508.1:276-1787 GCA_964403755.1 uncultured Oscillospiraceae bacterium | reverse complement strand
TCTGCGTTCGGATGCGGCCGTGGTCGGACGCGGTGGCGGTTAGCCGCACCGCGCCCGGCTGGTCGAAAGCCCGGAAGCCGCCGCCAGACCCTAAGGAACGCAGAAAGGCCGCATGCTTTGGGCATGCGGCCTGACTGTTCTGACAAAGCCCGGTCGGGGATCGGCTTTCCGGAGGGATTCAGGAGGGAGCCGGACCTGGCTTGTTGCAGCTGCTGGAGGCGTCATCGGGCTTCCGGCTGCCCGGCTTTTGCTGCGGCGGGCGATCGGTTCCATGGGCGCGGGCGATCGGTTCCCATTGACGGCGGGCGATCGGTTCTCGGAGAGCCGGGCGCTGGGTTCTCGGAACGGCTTACACGTTGAAGAGCAGCTCCGAGTAGGTCGGGATCGGCCAGTACTCGCTGTCGATCAGCGGCTCGAGGCCGTCGGAGTCGGCACGGACGTCGCCCATGGCGGCGAACACGAGGTCGCGGTAAGCCACGGCCTGGGCCTGGCTGTCGCCGTGCAGGCTGCTGGCGGTCTCGATGGCCGACTCCAGGGTGGTGATGTGGCCGCGGAAGGCCTTCAGTCCGGCACTGACCTGGGCAAGCAGATCGCGCTCGATTTCGGCATCGCCGCCGATCGACTCGATCGTGGCGATGTTGGCGGCCAGGTCGGCCTTGTAACCGAGGATGGCGGGCATCAGCTGGCGCTTGGCCATTTCCAGCATCGTCAGGCCCTCGATGTTGATGGTCTTGCTGTAGATCTCGTACTGGATCTCGCAGCGCGACTCCATCTCCACCCGGGAGAGGACGCCGTGCTTCTCCATCATGGCCATGTTCTTCTCGGCCCGGATCGCGGCGATCGCGTCAACAGTGGTGCGGATGTTGGGCAGGCCGCGCTTCTCGGCCTCTTCAACCCACTCGGCTGAGTAGCCGTTGCCGTTGAAGATGATGCGCTTGTGCTGCTGGACGACCTCGCTCACGATGGCGTCGATTTCGCCCATGACGTTCTCGCAGCCTTCCAGGCGGGCGGCGAACCGGTCGAGGATCTCGGCGACGATCGTGTTCAGGGTGAAGTTGCTCTGGGCGATCGACTGCGACGAGCCGACCATGCGGAACTCGAACTTGTTGCCGGTGAAGGCGAAGGGCGAGGTGCGGTTGCGGTCGGTGGTGTCCTTGATGAAGTCGGGCAGCGAGGCGGTGCCGAGCGAGAGGTTCTCGCCCTTCTTGCAGGAGCTGGCGCCGCCGCTGGTCTCGAACTGCTCTAGGATGTCGGTCAGCTGGCTGCCGAGGAAGATCGAGATGATCGCCGGCGGGGCTTCGTTGGCGCCGAGGCGGTGGTCGTTTCCAGGGCTGGCGGCCGAGACGCGCAGCAGGTCGGCGTACTCGTCCACGGCCTTGATGACGGCGGCCAGGAAGAGCAGGAACTGCTTGTTCTCATGCGGGGTCTTGCCGGGCTCGAGCAGGTTGTGGCCGTCGTCGGTGACCATCGACCAGTTGTTGTGCTTGCCGGAGCCGTTGACGCCGGCGAAC
>CAYOHO010000508.1:0-266 GCA_964403755.1 uncultured Oscillospiraceae bacterium | reverse complement strand
GGCGCAGGGCGACCTTCTTCATGGTCTCCATGGTCAGCTGGTTGTGGTCGGTCGCGATGTTGGTGGTGGTGAAGATCGGCGCGAGCTCGTGCTGGGCCGGCGCAACTTCGTTGTGCTTGGTCTTGGCGGAGACGCCGAGCTTCCAGAGCTCGTTGTCGAGGTCGGCCATGTAGGCGGCGACGCGGTCCTTGAGCTGGCCAAAGTAGTGGTCCTCAAGGTCCTGGCCCTTGGGCGGCTTGGCGCCGAACAGGGTGCGGCCGGTCAGG
>CAYOHO010000507.1:0-1790 GCA_964403755.1 uncultured Oscillospiraceae bacterium | reverse complement strand
TCGAAGGCATCTGCGGTCCGCAGTCAGTCATCCTCAGCATGACGTCTTCCCTGTCGCCGGATATCCTCTCTGCCGGCATGCAGCATCCCGACCGCTTCCTGGTCGCCCATCCGTGGAACCCGCCGCATCTGGTTCCCTGCGTCGAGGTCGTGCGCGGCCAGCAGACCAGCGACACCGCCCTGGCGGCTGCATCCGCCCTGCTCGAAGAGCTTGGCCGTGAAATTGTCGTCCTGAACCGCAGCATCGAGGGCTTCATCGGCAACCGCATCCAGCACGCCATGTACCGCGAGGCGCTTTATCTCGTCGAAAGCGGCATTGCCACCCCGGAAGAAATCGACCGGACGATCCTGAGCAGCATCGGGCAGCGCTTTGCCAATGTCGGTCTGCTCGAATACTACGACAGCTGCGGCCTCGACCTGCAGTTCAACGTGCAAAGCATCGTCTTCCCCACCCTTTGCAACGCCGCCAAGCCGCAGAAGCCGCTCGCCGACTGCCTGGCCTCCGGCCATCTGGGCCTGAAAAGCGGCCAGGGGCTGTTCGACTGGTCGAAAAAGGACATTGATGATTTCCGCCAGCGCAAGTCGCAGGCCTTCTACAAGTACCTCCGCCCCTACGAAGAGATCAACGGCAGCAACTGAAGCCCTCTTCTCCTCAAAGGTCCGGCTGGTTCCTGCCGGCGGTTCTCCCGACGGGCAAGCGGCTTCCCGCTGGCTCTCCGCAGCGGCTGTCACAGCCGGACCGGCCTTGTGTCATCCTCCTCCCAGACAAAAGCCCCGGGTGTGGTGGCCCGGGGCTTTTGCCTGCCCGCAGCAGATTTCCCGAATTTGACCTGCGTCAAGGAAGCCCTGCCGGAAAGGCGCTAGACTGGGACCATGGCAAGAGCAATGGCCCGCAGACAGGCGCCTCGAACAGGCGAAGCAAGCCCCCGACCGGGCAGCGCGGCAGACCAAAGGAGAACGAACATGAACAGTGAAATGAACACCAGCACGCTCAGACAGAACCCGATCACGGCCGACCTGCTGCTCGGCGATCTCGTGACGATGTACCCGCCCGTGACCACCACCCTGAACCGCCTCGACATCGACTACTGCTGCCAGGGCAATCGTCCGCTGCAGGCAGCCATCGACGAAAAGGACCTCGACGGCGCCGAGTTTCTCGCCGACCTGAACACCGGCTACCAGGTCTATGCCGCCCGCCGCGAAAGCCAGATCGACCCGTCCACCCTCTCGAACGAGGACCTCATCCTCCTGATCATGGAAAGCCACCATGCGCCCGAGCGCAAGCTGATGCACGACATCGACGAGCTGGTCAACAAGATCCTGGTCGTCCACTACGAGCACGACGAGATCCTGCTCAAGCAGCTGCACCGCCAGTATGCCCTGCTCAAGATGGAGCTCGAGGAGCACTTCGCCGACGAGGAGAATGTCCTCTTCCCCGCCATCGAGGAAGGCGACCAGACCGGCGACTACAGCCGGGCCCGCAGCATCATCGCCAAGCTCGAGAAGGACCACGACGCCGCCGGCGACCTGCTCAAGTCGATCAAGGCCCTGACCCACAACTACCAGGCCCCCGGCTACGCCTGCCCGACCTTCCGCGTCACCTACGCCAAGATCAAGGCACTCACCGAAGACATCTTCCTCCACATCCACAAGGAGAACAGCATCCTGTTCCGCCGGGTGTCAGGCACCTTTTGAGAAGTTTCTCGCTGCGGAGCGTGAAACGCCTGCGGCACTAGCGTTTGCGGCACCAGCTGATGCATTTTCCCAAATGGTGCCAGGCACCTTTTGGGA
>CAYOHO010000506.1:0-1794 GCA_964403755.1 uncultured Oscillospiraceae bacterium | reverse complement strand
GGTCAAGTATTTGAAGCGGCTATTCCGATAGCAATCATTGCAGTAGGTCTATCTGGAGCACTGAAAAGAAAAGGGGCACTTGGAGAAAACATCATTATTCAATCGATCGGTGCTTGTTCGGGAGCAGTTGTTGCTGGAGCAATCTTTACTCTTCCCGCTCTTTATATTTTACAAGCAAAATATCCCGATTTGACTGTTGACTTTTTCAAGGTCTTCGTAAGTTCTCTACTCGGAGGTGTTCTTGGAATCCTTTTCCTTATTCCATTTAGAAAATATTTTGTCTCTGATCAACACGGAAAATATCCTTTCCCTGAGGCTACGGCGACTACACAAGTATTGGTAAGCGGTGAGACTGGAGGAAGTGGCGCGAAACTATTGTTAATTAGCGGTCTTATTGGTGGTATCTATGATTTTGCTGTCTCTACGTTTGGCTGGTGGTCGGAAATCTTCACTACAAGAGTTCTTCCTTTTGGGGAGACAATTGCAGAAAAAGCTAAACTTGTGTTCAAGGTGAATGTTGGCTCTGCTGTGTTGGGTCTTGGATATATTATCGGATTGAAATACTCTTTCATTATATGCTGTGGATCATTTTTGGTTTGGTTTGTAATTATTCCATTAATGAACCTTTTATTTGGTGCTCAAGTGATTGATTTAATGAATACAGGTCTAACTGATACTGTCGGAAGCATGTCTCCTGAGATGATCTTTAGAACATATGCAAGACACATTGGTATTGGAGGTATCGCTACAGCTGGTGTGATCGGAATTATCAGATCTTCATCTATTATCAAATCTGCATTTGGACTTGCAGCAAAAGAGCTTTCTGGAAAACACTCTGCAAATAAGACTGTAGAGAGAACTCAACGCGACATTCCTATGAAGATCATTGCTATAGGAATTTTAGTTACTCTTGCGATTACTTTTGTTTTCTTCTATTTTGGAGTTGTCGATAATCTATATCATGCTATAATTGCTCTGGTTGTAGTAGGAATTATTGCTTTCCTTTTCACAACTGTTGCGGCAAATGCAATTGCGATTGTTGGAACTAACCCTGTTAGCGGAATGACCCTTATGACCTTGATTCTTGCATCTGTTATTATGGTTGCATCGGGATTAAAGGGCACTGCAGGTATGACTGCTGCTTTAATAATCGGAGGTGTTGTCTGCACCGCTCTGTCTGTATCTGGAGCATTTATTACCGACCTGAAAATTGGTTATTGGTTAGGCTCTACCCCTGCGAAGCAACAATCTTTTAAATTTCTAGGTACCCTTGTTGCTGCTGCTACTGTTGGTGGAGTGATGATGATTCTTAATCAAACTTACGGTTTTACTGGCGATAATGCACTAGTTGCCCCACAGGCTAACGCTATGGCAGCCGTTATCGAACCTCTAATGTCTGGCGGTGGTGCTCCATGGTTACTATATGGAATTGGTGCTGTCATTGCAATTCTTCTCACTGCTTTTGGTGTTCCTGCACTTGCATTCTCTCTTGGAATGTTTATTCCAATGGAGCTAAACGTTCCTCTATTGGTTGGAGGAGCAATTGCTTGGTTTGTCTCTACAAGATCGAAAGATGAAAAGCTTAATACAGCTAGAAAAGAGAGAGGAACACTTCTTGCATCTGGCTTCATTGCCGGTGGTGCATTGATGGGAGTTGTCAGCGCAATTATAAGATTCTCCGGTATCAATATTATCAGCCAAGAGTGGATTGAATCTTCGCCTGCGATTAGTTTGGCATTAGTAATGTATATTATTATAATTGCTTATCTGGCTTGGGATAGTTTGAGAGCAAAA
>CAYOHO010000505.1:0-1803 GCA_964403755.1 uncultured Oscillospiraceae bacterium | reverse complement strand
GTAGAGCATGAGGTTGTGGCTTTCGATGGAGAAGCCGGTCTCGCCTTCGAGGTCCGATTCCATGCGCTTCAGCGGGCAGGCGTCAAAGGTCTGGCGCCGGTTGCAGCGGGTGCACACCAGGTAGTGGTGGTGCCCGTGGCCGCTGGCGAGCTCGTACCGTGCCAGGCCGTCGGGGAAGACGGTCCGGATGAGGATGCCGCGTCCCTGCATGAGGTCGAGATTGCGGTAGATGGTCGACAGCGCCAGCCTCGCGCCCTGGATAGACGGCTCGGCGAAGATCTCCTCGGCCGACATGGGCCGGCAAGCCTGCTGCAGCAGATCGAGAAGCTTCTGGCGCTGTTTTGTATTCTTGATTCCGTCGATGGTCATGGCGGCTCCTTGGCAGGCGGCAGTTGCAGGGGAGAGATGCGGCAGTCCATTTGACAGGGGTAACGATCAACATTATAATGCAAATGAGAATCATTTGCAAATAGATGGGAGTACCCATGCGCCGATACAGCTTGAACGTTTCCTCTGACCGCCCGCCACTGACCAGCCGCCCGTCGCAGCCCAGCTGCCTGCCGGCTAGCTTTGCACAGAACGGCCGCCTGATGGCTAGCTTTTCGCAGAACGGCCGCCTGACCGGCGGCCGCCGACTGGCGCTGCTGGCGCTGGTCCTGGTGCTGGCGCTTGTTTTGACCGCGCCGCTTTCCGCCTGCTCGACGACCGGTTCCAGCACGGCTGCGACCAGTTCCGGGGCGACCGGTTCCGGGGCGACCGGTTCCACCGCGGCAACGACTGCGCCGGGCTCGGGAATCCGGGCGATGCGTTTTGTGACGTCGCTCTATCCGCAGTATCTGGCGGCAGCGCAGATCGCCAAGGGCATTTCCGGGGTCGTCGTCACCAACCTGACCGGCACGCTGAGCGGCTGCCTGCATGACTACCAGCTGACGACCGGCAACATGAAGACCCTGGAGCAGGCCGATGCGTTCATCATCAACGGCAGCGGTCTCGAGGGCTACCTTGAGACGGTGGCCCGCAACCTGCCGAAGCTGAAGGTCATTGATGCCTCCGAGGGCATCGAGCTGTATGAAGACAACCCGCATGTCTGGGTCTCGATCAGCCTCATGATCAGGCAGGTGGAGAACATCGCCCGCGGCATGGCGGCGGTCGAGCCGCAGCACAAGGACGCTTTCGAGCGCAACGCCAAGGCCTACATCGACCGCCTGACCGCCCTGCGCGACAAGATGCACGCCACGCTGGACCCGCTGCCCAAGTCGCCGATCATCACGGTGCATGAGGCATTTCCCTACTTCGCCCGCGAGTTCGGGCTCGAGATCGCCGGCGTGGTCGAGCGCGAGCCGGACAGTGAGCCGAGTGCCGCCGAGCTGGCCGCAACGATCCGCCTGATCAAGGAAAAGAACGTCCGTGCCGTGTTCGCCGAGCCGCAGTACCCGGCGGCAGCGGCGGAGAGCATTGCCCGCGAGTCCGGCGTCCGCCTCTATACCCTGGACCCGGCCTCCATGGGCAGCCTGGACAACCTCGACACCTATCTCGAGATCATGGAGCGGAACCGCCAGGTGCTGGCCGAGGCGTTCAAATGAGCGAGCAGATGAATGAACAATTTGCCAATGGCCGCCATCCGCTGCACCAGATGTCGATCGAGGGCCTGACGGTCACGCGCGGCGGCCGCCGGCTGATCGAGGACGTGTCCTTCCAGATCCACTGCGGCGACCTGGTTGCCCTGATCGGGCCGAACGGCGGCGGCAAGAGCACGCTGCTCAAGGCGATCATCGGCGAGATTCCCCACGAGGGGATTGTCCG
>CAYOHO010000504.1:0-1804 GCA_964403755.1 uncultured Oscillospiraceae bacterium | reverse complement strand
GACGAAGGCCTGAAGAACGTCGACTATGTCATCACGACCCGCGAGCTGGCGATGATGATCAAGGAAACCGGCATCGACTTCAACGGACTGGATGACGAAGAGTACGACAATCCGCTCGGTGAGTCCACCGGCGCTGGCGTCATCTTCGGCGCGACCGGCGGCGTCATCGAGGCTGCGCTGCGCACCGCCTACGAGTGGCTGACCGGTCATTCGCTGAAACATGTCGAGTTCAACCAGCTGCGCGGCTTCGAAGGTATCCGCGAGGCGTCCGTCATGATCGGCGATACGGAGGTCAAGATCGGCGTGGCGCATGGCCTGGGCAACGCGCGCAAGCTGCTCGAGTCGATTCAGCGGGGCGAGTCGAAGTACCACGCGATCGAGATCATGGCCTGCCCCGGCGGCTGCATCGGCGGCGGCGGCCAGCCCTATCACCACGGTGACGCCAGCATCATCGAACGGCGCATGCAGGCGATCTACCGGGAGGACGAGGGCAAGGCGCGGCGCAAGTCGCACCAGAACCCGGACGTCATGCGGCTCTACGAGGAGTTCCTCGGCGAGTTCTATGGCGAGAAGGCGCACGATCTCCTGCACACGCACTATATCCCACGCGAGAAGATCTGACGCATTGCGGCCAAAATCCGTTCCGTTTTGAGGAGTGGCACCGGTCAATGGGCGGTGCCACTCCTTTTTTTGAACGAAGGATAGAAGGAATGCCGATTAGCTGTGATTCCTTACCAATCAGCCTATTTACCTATCCGACGGATGGCAGCGGATCAGCGGTGATTCGCTCAGGGCTTCGGTGGACGACACCGGATCAGCTGAAGCGGCCGCTCGCCGTCATTGTGCCAGGTGAGGCGTCCGAGCGAGGCGGGGAGGAACAGTTCATCCGAAGCGGTGATCGCCAACTCGCCGCCATCCCAGACCAGGCGCCCGCAGCCGTCGACCACCACCACAACGGAGTAGGCTTCTTCAGGCTGCGTCTCCCAGCGGCGGACCACGTCGATTTTCCGCATGCCGAACAGGGGCGATTCCGTGGGGAAGACCAGCAGCGTTTCCGTGCCGTCCGCCGATTCACGGACAAGCTCGGTGCGGATGGCGCATTTTCGAATGATTTCTTCCTGGGAAAATGTGTCGTAGTGAAAGCAATCCAGCATTTTTTCGACACCGAGCCCCTGCGTGCACCAGGCCTCCGGCATCGGTTCACCATTGACCACCAGCTTCTCGAACCGCATGGTCAGGTCGGTCGGCTCCTGAATCTCGATCAGGAAGCAGCCGGCGCCGATCGCGTGCGGCAGTCCGCCCTCGATGAGAAAACCGTCGCCAGGCTTGACCGGGATGCGATGCATGGCGTCGATCATGCCGTCCACATCCTGGCGGGCGAACAGATCCGCCCAGATCTCGCGCGTGACGCCAGGCTTGAAGCCCATCAGAACGTGGGGCTCCACCCCGTCGATCGGACGGCCGCCCAGGATATACCAGGCTTCGGTCTTGCCATAATCGGAGTTCAGGTGCGTCCTTGCGAATGGCTTGTCCGGGTGGACCTGGATGACGAGCCGGATGCTGGAATCGATCATCTTGATCAGCACCGCCATCTGTGTCCCGTAACGGGCTGCGTGCGCCGCTCCGAGAAAACCAGCCGGATCCGAAGCGATCACGTCTGCCAGCAGAGGGCTGCCGCCGTCCGGCAGATCAAGCATGCTGAGCCCTTCGTTGGGGATCGGGTGTACGTTCTTGGCGGCGACGGCCGAAGAGACCCATTCTTCGGGCACATAGGCATCCTTTGGATCGGGACGCCCTTGCCAGC
>CAYOHO010000503.1:0-1804 GCA_964403755.1 uncultured Oscillospiraceae bacterium | reverse complement strand
ATGCCGGTCAGCTGGCAGATCATGGACTGGTACTCGAAGATCGACTGCAGGATGCCCTGGGAAATCTCGGCCTGGTAGGGGGTGTAGGCCGTCTTGAAGGTTTCCTTGTTCACCACGGCGGGAACGATGGCGGGGATGTAGTGGCGATAGGCGCCGGCACCGCGGAAGACGGAGGGGAACACGGTGTTGCGGGCGGCGAGCCCGGTCATGAAGCGGGAAACCGCCAGCTCCGACTTGCCCGCCGGAAGCGCCGGCGGGTCCTTGAGCAGCAGGTGGGACGGCACCGGTGCGTACAGCCCGTCCGTGGAGTCAAGCCCGATTGCCTGCAGCATGTCGCGGCGCTGGGCCTCGGTCGAAGGCAGATAGTTGCCCATGGTCAGTGCTCTTGTTCGCAGACTTCGCCGTAAGCGGCGGCATCGAGCAGATCTTCCCAGCCGGTGATCCCGTTGACTTCGATCAGCCAGGCGCCATAGGCATCGGCATTGATCTTCTCCGGTGCGTCGACGACATCCTGGTTGACGGCAGCGACAAGGCCGCTGCAGGGCGAGATGATCTCAGAGACGGACTTGACGCTCTCGACATCGCCCAGGCTGGCGCCGGCGGACACGGTATCGCCAACGGCCGGCAGGGTGACAAAGACGATGTCGCCGAGGGCTTCCTGGGCAAAGTCGGTCAGGCCGACGCGGACCGTGTTCTCGTCGATGGTCTGGACCCACTCATGGGTTCTGGTGTAGCGGAGATTGGCTGGAATGTTCATATGAGGTTCCCCCTTCTCTTTTTTCAGGTTCGTTCTTCAATGCTTTCGGCCGTCCATGCATTTTCCTGTTTCCGTGCTTTCGGCTTTTCATGCCTTTTCCTGTCGATCGATGGGCCAGGCGATTCATTTCCGCTTGTAGAACGGCAGTGGAACAACGGCCACGGCAATGCGGCGGCCGCGGACCTCGGCCTCGAGCTCGGTGCCGACCGCTGCGCAGACTTTGTCGACCATCGCCATGGCATAGGCGCCCTGCAGGGTCGGGCAGAATGTGCCGGAAGTCGTCTCACCCACCTGGCGGTCGCCGGCGAAGACGGCGCAATGCTCGCGCACGATGCCGCTGCCGGTCACCTTGAGGCCGACCCGGGTAATCGTGGGCTCGCCGCGTGCCAGCAGCGCCTGTTTGCCGATGAAGTCCGGCTTGTCCATCTTGACGGAGAACTGCAGGCCTGCCTCGAGCGGGCTGATCGTATCGGTCATCTCGTGGCCATAGAGCGGCATGGCCGCCTCCAGACGCAGTGTATCGCGCGCACCCAGGCCGCAGGGGACCAGGCCGTCGGCGGATCCGGCAGCAAGCAGGGACTGCCAGAGGCGGGCCGCATCGGCCGGCGCGCAGTAGAGCTCATAGCCGAGCTCGCCGGTGTAGCCGGTCTGCGAGACCAGGCAGTCCATGCCGGCGACATCGCAATGCTCACGGAACGAGTAGTACTTTTCCGGAATCCAGTCTTCGCGCATGACCCTGGCGAGGATTGCCCGTGACTTGGGCCCCTGCAGGGCCACCTGCGCCAGCTGGTCGGAAATGTCAGTCACCCGGACGTCGCCGCGGCGGTGCTCCTGGATCCAGGCCAGGTCCTTGTCATGGTTGGCGCCGTTGACAACCAGCATGTAGCGGTCCGCCGCCATCCGGTAGACCACCAGGTCGTCGACAATGCCGCCCGCGTCGTTGCACATCGTGGAGTAGCGAACGCGGCCGTCGGCCAGCGAGGTGAAGTCGTTGGCCAGCAGATAATTGATGAAGGCAAGGGCCTCCGGTCCCTCGATCATGATCTC
>CAYOHO010000502.1:0-1809 GCA_964403755.1 uncultured Oscillospiraceae bacterium | reverse complement strand
AAGCCTTCCCTTAGTTACTATTTATTGAACACCAGATTCGGCAGGAACAGCGTGACTTGCGGCACAAAGCTGACCAACAGCAATACGAGTAAACTGACCGCGATGAACGGAATCAAAGCGACCGACAACCGGCCAACAGATATTTTGGCGATCGAGGAAGCCACGAACAGGCACACGCCGACCGGTGGCGTCGTCAGACCGATGACCAGGTTCAGCACGCACATGATCGCAAACTGGATCGGGTCGATGCCGAGAGCGATGGCCGGTTTCAGCAGAATCGGCATCAAGATCATCAGCGCGGCGATCGTTTCCATGAACATGCCGACAAACACCAGCAGGATGTTGACCAGGATGATATAGCCGGTCGGGCCGCTGGAAATGCTCAGCATCGCCTGGGTGACCATCAGCGGGATCTCCTCGCTGGTCAGGATCCAGGCAAACACATTGGCGAAGCCGACCAGCACCATCAGCGAAGCGGTCGTGACTGCCGAATCGAAAATAATTTTGGGCAACGCCGCCAGTTTCAGCTCGCCATAGACGAAGAAACCAACGATCAGAGCGTAAAACACGGCAATCATCGCCGCTTCGGTCGGTGTGAAGAAGCCGCCCATGATGCCGCCGAGAATGATCAGCGTCATCAGGATCGCCCAGAACGCGCTGAAAAAGCTGCGAATCACTTCGCGGAACGGCAGGCGGTCTTCTTTGGGATGATTGCGCTTGACTGAGATGAGATAAGAAACGATGCCCAAGCCGAAGCCGAGCAGCAGGCCGGCGATGATGCCGGCGACAAACAAGCGACTGACCGACAGGCCGGTCACGGTGCCGGCGATGACCATCGGCAGGCTGGGCGGAATGATCGGGCCGACGGTCGAGGAAGAAGCGGTGACGGCTGCCGAGAACTCGGCATCATAACCGCGTTTGATCATGGCAGGGATCATCACCGAGCCGATACTGACCGTATCGGAGATCGCCGTGCCGCTGATGCCGGCGAACACCATCGAAGAGCCGACGTTGGCCAGGCCGAGGCCGCCGCGCACATGGCCGATCAGCGCCATGCAGAAGTGGATGATCCGGTCGGTAATGCCGCCGACGTTCATCAGGTTGCCGGCCAGGATGAAACCGGGCACGCACAGGATGACGAAGGAATCGATACCGGAAAACATCCGTTCCGGCAGGATGCTGAGCGGAATGTCGGAAAACAGGATGTAGATGAATGAGGAGAAGCCCAGACTGAAGGCGATCGGCATCCGCAAAACGATACAGGCCAAAAAGACGACAAACAGTACGACGACCATCAGCGCACCTCCCCCATTTGTTCTTCGGTCGCATCGATGTGATGGGGGTAACGGCTGACCCTGCGCCAGATCAGTTGTAGCAGATAGATCGTCAACATCAGCGTCTGGATCCAGATCGCCACATAGAACACCGCCATCGGCCATTGCAGGGCAGCCGAGGTGTGGCCTTTGACCGCGAACATCAGTTTGGCGGCCTCATAAGTCAAAGTGGCGGTGAATCCTGCCAACAGACAGTCGATCAGGATGGCCAGCAGGACGCGGAGCCGGAGCGGCAGGTGATTGATGAAAGAATCGACGTCGACATAGGCCCGTTCACGCACGGCCGGACCAGCGGCAAACGCCACGCACCAGATGAAGCAGAGGCGCGAAGCCTCCTCGGTCCAGGCCGGTACGACCGGCAGGGCGACACGGGCGAACACCTGTAGCAATACGACGGCGACCAGCGCCAACATACTGAAAATTGAGCCGGCCCAGAGAAAGCGGTCCAAAAAAATGAAGAAATATTTCACGGGAA
>CAYOHO010000501.1:0-1809 GCA_964403755.1 uncultured Oscillospiraceae bacterium | reverse complement strand
CGACGATCGGGAAGCCGGGGCGGTTGAAGCGCGCGGCCAGGTGGGCCTCGGCCATGGCCATGCCGACGGCGGTCGCGATGCCCTGGCCGAGCGGGCCGGTCGTCGTCTCGACGCCAACGGTGTGGCCGTACTCCGGATGGCCCGGCGTCCGGCTGCCCCACTGGCGGAAGTTCTTCAGCTCATCAAGCCCGAGGCCGTAGCCGAACAGGTGGAGCAGCGAATAGAGCAGCATGGAGGCGTGGCCGGCGCTGAGCACAAAGCGGTCGCGGTTGGCCCAGCGCGGGTTGGCCGGGTTATGCCGCATGACCTCCGACCACAGGGTGTAGGCCATGGGCGCGGCTCCGAGCGGTGTGCCGGGATGGCCGGAATTGGCCTTCTGCACGGCGTCCATGGAAAGGATGCGGATCGCATTGATGGCAAGCTGGTCGAGTTCCTTCGATCGGTTCATGGGATGCCTCCTCACGTTCATGATCCGGATGCCCGGTCCGGCCGGGCTTTACTTGAAGGTTCCGTTGGAGAACCAGTTCCCGTATTCGCTGTAGCTCAGGTAGATGTTGAGGGGATCGATGCCGGCAATGGCGGCAAAGGCCTGCGAGAAGGCGCGGGCAAACTCGCCCTTCTTCTCGTCCAGCGACATCTGGAAGAGGCAGATGCCGATGTAGGCGCAGTCCGTGGCGGCGCCGCGGAAATACATCTCCTGGCCGTCATCGATGCGGATCATCAGGCCCTTCTCCAGCTTGCCCGGCAGGATCTCGATCATCTGGCCGGCGGTGGACTTGATGGCTTCCTTCTGCTCCTGGGTCAGTTCGCGGGTGACGCTGATGTGCATGTACGGCATGGTCCAATATCCCCCTGTCCTGTTCGGGCTGCGGCCGCCCGGCCGGTTCCGGCGGCGACTCTCCTGTCTGGGCGGACGGCGCCTGTGCGGCGGCCGGCATGGCCGTGCCGTCCGGGCCGGCGTTCTGGCCAGTCCAAGATTCATTGTAGCATTAAATCATGTAAATGACAGGAAACAGGCGCTGACCGGACACAGTCAGGCGCCTTCGCCGGCGGTCTGCAGGCCGAGGAAGTGCGTGAAGATGCGGTCAAAGGCGTAGGATATCTTCTCGTGGCCGTACTCGCGATTGAGCAGCATCTGCTTCGGGCATTCCAGGCGGTTGTAGGCGGCGAACTGCGTCGAGGGCGCGCAGATCGTATCCATAAGGCCGGTCTGCCAGAGGACGCTGGCGCGCACGCGGCTGGCGAAGTTGGCCAGGTCGATGTAGCCGAGACGCTCGAAGAAGGCGTCCTCCCGCTCGTGCAGCGGGTCGCGCTTGCGGAAGTAGAGATAGAAGCCCTCGTACGGCCCCTTGTCGAGATCCATCGCGACCATGCGGCGGAAGTCGGACAGGAACGGGTGGATGGGGGCGCAGCGGGCGACGCGCGGGTTGAGGGCCGCCGCCACCAGGGCAAGGGCGCCGCCCTGGGAATTGCCGCTTGTGCCGATGCGGTCGGGATCGACCCCGTCCATCGCCATCAGGATGCGGGTCGCCTGGGTTGCATCCAGGTAGACGGACCGGTAGAACAGGCGGTCCGGGTCAGGATCTTCGACGCCGCGCAGGATGTGGCCGTACAGCGTCGGGCCGTCGGCATTGGCGGGATCCTGTGAAAGTCCGCCCTGCCCGCGCACGTCGATCGAGAGGACGGCCATGCCGGCGTAGGCATAGGGCAGCAGGTCGAACCAGTCGCCGCTGTGGTGCGTGTAGCCATGATAGAAGACAACGCCCGGGATGCCGGCCGGCGCTCCGTCAGGCTGACCCGGTCGGCCGG
>CAYOHO010000500.1:0-1823 GCA_964403755.1 uncultured Oscillospiraceae bacterium | reverse complement strand
GGGCGATGACGCTCGCTTCCTTGCCGGCCACGAAGTCGCGGCGGATGCCGCCCGGCCGGTTGACGCTGCGCAGGAAGCGCGAGCCGCACAATTCATCGGCAACCAGGTAGGCCCAGCCGCGCAGCATGCGGAACTGGAAAGCCGCGAAGCCGTAGGCCACGTCCAGGCAGATGCCGGCCAGGTCGCCCAGATGGCTGGTCAGGCGTTCCAATTCGGCGAAGACGACCCGGCTGTACGCGGCGCGCGCCGGCACGGCCACGCCGGCGATCTTCTCGACCGCCTCGCAATAGGCCAGGCCGTTGGCCAGCGTTTCGTCGCCGGAAATCCGTTCGGCAAAATAATAGCAGCGTTCCAGGCTCTCGCCTTCGCAGAGCTTTTCAAGGCCCTTGTGCACAAAATAGAGCTGTGCCTCGAGGTTGATGATCGGTTCGCCGGCGACGCTGAAGCGGAAGTGCCCCGGTTCGATGATGCCGGCGTGCACCGGCCCGACCGGGATCTCGTAAACGCCTTCGCCTTCGACGCGGGTGAAGCGGATCGGCTCCTGCGCGCGCGGCGGCCGGCAGCTCCGGTCGAAGTCGCGGCGCAGCGGGTACTGCCCGGCCGGCCAATTGCTGTGGAAGACCAGCCGCTTGGGGTCCGGATGGCCATCCGGCCGCAGGCCGAACAGGTCATGGATCTCCCGCTCGTACAGGGCGGCGGCATGGACGGTGGCGCTGATCGACGGGAAAACCGGATCAGACGGGTCGACGGCCGCCCGCAGGGTCAGCAACTGCCCCAGCGGCCGGTTGGCGAATGTGTAGCAGAGGGTGAATTGTTTCAGCCGCTCCCGTTCATCGATGGCAAATAGGTCGACCAGCTGGCAGCCATATTCGGCAACCAGGCAGGCGCAGACCGTCGGCACCGCCGCCAGACGGATGTCCAGGCCGGCCTGGCAGCCGGCGGTCAGGCTGAAATCGGACAGGTCAGCCAGGAAGCGGCTGCCCAGGTCGGTAATCCAATCGCGGTCCATGGGCTCAACCTCCGTAAATAATCTGCCGGGCGCCGTCCAGCAGTTCCTTCAGCCCGGCGGGCAGGAACAAACCCAGCCCGGCGGCAGCGATCAGCAGCACGATCAGGACAACGGCGCCGGCGCGGTTCTCTTCGCCCGGCTGGACGCCGGCAGCGGCCGGTTCGGTACCCGGTACGGCCGATTCAGCCGCCTCGGCCGGTTCGGCGGCCGGCTGACTGCCGGCAAAGAACATTTTGAACAAGGCATAGATAATCCCGGCGAAAACCAGCGCCAGCAGGACGGCGACCAGCGCGCCGAGCCAGGGCCGGCCGCTCTGGAAAACCGCGGCCAGGACATTGAACTCGCTGGCGAAGACGCTGAAGGGCGGCGTGCCGCCGATGGCGATCAGCCCGACCAGGAAAACCGGCCCGGTGACCGGCAGGATCCGCAGCAGGTCATTGACTTTACGGATCTCGCGCGTCCCGTATTTTTGCAGAACAGTGCCCGAGGAGAGGAAAAGCATCGACTTGGTGCAGGAATGGTTGATCATGTGGAAGAAGGCGGCAAACAGCGAAGCCGGCGTGAAGAGGCCGGTCGCCAAAGCGATGATGCCCATGTGCTCGATGCTGGAATACGCCAGCAGGCGCTTGTAGTCCTTCTGGGTCAGGATGAAAACCGCGGCCGCGGTAATCGAGAGGATACCGGCCGCGATCAGCAGGTTGCCGGTGAAGCGGCTGTCGCCCAGGCTTTTGTTGACGATGGCGGCGGTCCGGATGATCGCGTACATGGCGGCGTTGAGCAGGACGCCCGACAGCAGGGCGCTGACCGGCGAAGG
>CAYOHO010000499.1:0-1825 GCA_964403755.1 uncultured Oscillospiraceae bacterium | reverse complement strand
GGTCGCCGCGGAGGGTGACCATGCATCCGACATTCATGCCCTCGCGGAGCTTGAAGGCCGAGACGGACTTCTTCGCCTTGGTGATGACCGGCTTCTGGCCGGCGATCAGGCCCATGTCGCGAGCCGCGCTCTCGATGGCCTTCGGGTTGTCCTTCACCTCGCCGACGCCCATGTTGAGGACGATCTTCTCGAGCTTGGGAACCTGCATGATGGTCTTGTAGCCGAAGGCTGCCTTGAGGGCAGGGACGGCTTCGTTGACGTATTTATCCTTGAGTCGTGTCATCTGGATGCCTCCTCGCCTTTATTACTTGGCCGCCTCACGGACGGTGCTGATGACTTCGCCGCAGCTCTTGCAGACGCGGACCTTCTCGCCGTTCTCCAGCACCTTGTGACCGGTCTTCGAGGGGCGCTTGCACTTGCTGCAGACCAGCATCACGTTGGAGCTGCTGATCGGCGCCTCCTGGTGGATGATGCCGCCCTGCTGGTAGCGTCCCTTCGGCTTCTTGTGCTTGATGGCCATGTTGACGCCTTCAACAATGACGCGGCCGTCGTCGGCGAGGACCTTGAGGACCTTGCCCGACTTGCCGGCATCCTTGCCGGTCAGGACATACACGTTGTCGTCCCGCTTCACGTGAATCTTGCTCATCGTGTCTGTCCCTCCTTACAGTACTTCCGGCGCCAGCGACAGGATCTTCATGTAGTCCCTGTCACGGAGCTCACGCGCGATGGGCCCGAAGATACGGGTGCCGCGCGGGTTCTTGTCCTCCTTGATGAGGACCGCTGCATTCTCGTCAAACTTGATATAGGAACCGTCCGGACGGCGCACACCCTTCTTGGAGCGCACGATGACCGCCTTGACGACTTCGCCCTTCTTAACAACGCCGCCGGGTGTCGCTTCGCGCACCGAGCAGACGATGACGTCGCCGATATTGGCAAACTTGCGCCACGAACCGCCGAGGACCTTGATGCACATGAGCTCCTTGGCGCCGGTGTTGTCAGCGGACTTGAGGATGGTCTGAACCTGGATCATTTCGTTTTCCTCCTTCCCGTGCCTGCAGCAGGATCACTTGGCCTTCTCGACGATCTCGACCAGTCTCCAGCGCTTGTCCTTGCTTAAGGGACGGGTTTCCATGACTTTGACCTTATCACCGATGCCGCAGGCATTCTCTTCGTCGTGCGCCTTCAGCTTGTAGGTTCTCTTCATGATCTTCTTGTACAGCGGGTGCTTGACATGCTCGGTCACGGCCACGACGATGGTCTTGTCCATCTTGTCGCTGACCACGAGGCCCACCCGGGTCTTCCTGAGGTTTCTCTCTTCCATTGCCCAATCCTCCCCTTAAGCCTTGATGCCCTTGAGCTCGCGCTCGCGCAGAATGGTCCGGACGCGGGCCATGTCCCGCTTGACAGTGCGGAGCTTCAGGGGATTCTCGAGCTGGTTGGTGGCGTGCTGGAAGCGGAGGCGGAAAAGCTCTTCCTTGAGGTCGAGCAGCTCCTGCTTCAGTTCGTCATTGCTCTTCTCGCGGATCTCACTCGGCTTCACTGACGTCACCTTCCTTCTCTCTAGCGACAAACTTCGTCTTGATCGGCAGCTTGTGCGCGGCCAGGCGCATGGCCTCGCGGGCATCGGCCTCGGGCACGCCGGCGATCTCAAACATGACGCGGCCCGGCTTGACAACGGCCACCCAGTACTCCGGGGAGCCCTTGCCGGAACCCATTCGGGTCTCGGCCGGCTTTGCGGTAACAGGCTTATGCGGGAAGATCTTGATCCAGACCTGGCCGCCGCGCTTCACGAAGCGGTTGATGGCGACACGGGCCGCCTCGATCT
>CAYOHO010000498.1:0-1834 GCA_964403755.1 uncultured Oscillospiraceae bacterium | reverse complement strand
GGATACCGAACGCATCGTCGAATGGGACGAATTGCCGGAACGTGTCCGCCTGATTCCAGACAACTTCGACCCGCTCGCCGAAGGCGTGCTGATGAAACACCAGGTCGAATGGATCAGCATGCAGCAGGGTCTCGATATTGCCGTCTGCGAGAAAGGCCGCCGTACCGGCATCACCTTCGCCCAGGCGCTCGACGACACCATCACAGCCGCGACGGAGAAGGATGCTGGCGGTGATAACGTGTGGTACATGGCCGACACCCGCGAGAAGGGTCTCGAATTCATCGGCTATGTCGGCAAGTTCTCGCAGATCGTCGCCCGTGGCCAGGCTACGCGCATCGAACAGCACATTTTCCTTGACCAGCGATCAGACGGCAGCAGCCGGGAAATCCAGGCCTTCCGGGTGCGCTTCGCAAGTGGCTTCCGCGTTACGGCGCTGTCGTCCAGGCCGGAGAACATCCACGGCCTGCAGGGCTTGGTCGACCTGGATGAGGCTGCGCTGCATAAGGATGTGTCGCATGTTCTGGAGTCCGCCACAGCGCTTCTGATCTGGGGCGGTCGTATCCGTGTCTGGTCGTCGCACCGAGGTAAGAAAAACCCATTTCATCAGCTCGTTCTTGACATTCGCGCCGGTCGGTACGGCAAGCGTGCCAAGGTGATCCGCATTACGTTCGACGATGCCGTTGCCAACGGCCTCTACGAGCGTGTCTGTGCCCTGCGCGGCGTGGCGGCGACCGTCGACGGCAAGAAGGACTGGTACACCGCCATCCGCGCCGCCTACGGCCCCCGCAAGGCCGCCATGCGGGAAGAACTCGACGTTATCCCGCGAGACGGTGACGGCTCGGCCATCCCCGGCGTCTGGATCGAGCGCGCCATGCCCGAGGTTCGGCCCGTGCTGCGCATCGTCTTCGACGACGATTTCCCCCGCCGCCCGGAAAAGGAACGCGAAACCTGGTGCGCCACCTGGATCGCACTCAACCTGCTGCCCCAGATCAAGGCCGCGCAGGCTAGTTTCACTGGCCGTTGGGCTATCGGCATGGACTTCGCCCGCCATCGGCACTTCTCGGTCATCAAACCGGCACGCATCACCCAGGACCTGCGCCGGGACGTGCCCTTCATCATCGAGCTGGCCAACGCCCCCACGCGCCAGCAAGAGCAGATTCTCTGGGCGCTGCTCGATGCCTTGGAGCGCTGGACGTTTGCCGGCGACGCCAGCGGCCCTGGCCAGACCTTGATGGAATATACCGGCGACCGTTACGGTCGTGCCGAGCTTAACGATGGAATCGGCACCTACCAGGGGGGGCCGGTTCATGAAATCGTGCTCTCGCGTGCCTGGTACGGCACCTGGATGAGCAAGTACATCACCTTGTTCGAGGACGGCTTCATCACTCTGCCCAGGGACGCCTCTTTGGAGGATGACCACCGCGCCATCGAATACGTGGACGGCATCCCGATGGTACCCAAGCTCGAACGGGCCGACCTCAAGGATGCCGACCTGATCCGCCACGGCGACGGCGCCATTGCCGGCGCCCTCATGCAGTTCGCCGCGCTCAACCCGGTCGAGCCGGTCAAGCCCGAATGGACCCCAGCCCCTCGCCACCTACGCGGCTTCGACAACCACCCCGGCGGCGACGACGGCGACAACGACATCTACATCCCGGAACCCGAAGCATGGTAAGCACATCCCGCATCCTTGGGCCTGACGGCCAGCCCATCCGCCTCGACACCCTGGACGAACCTCAGACCAGCCGCGTCGCGCACCTGCACCAGGAATGGCAAGGCTTCGCCGGCCAACCGACCTCCGGCAATGTTATCCGACGCGATATGGGAAACCACC
>CAYOHO010000497.1:0-1840 GCA_964403755.1 uncultured Oscillospiraceae bacterium | reverse complement strand
CCCAGAACTATACGGCCTCGACCCTGCCGTCCGACTACGGGCCCGACCACCGCTACACGCACACCATGGACAACACGGCGGTCCTGTCGTGGAACGGCCTGCAGGCGCAGGATACGGCCTCGGCGGAAGTCGTCTGCATCCTCGCACCGGAGATTTCCGTCGTGAAGGTCACCGTCGACGGCGCAACCGCCGGTGACGGGATGTCGATTCTCGTGGGCGAACCCATCAAGTGGCGATACTGGGTCCAGAACCCCGGCATCGTGCCGCTGCAGAACATCTCGCTTGCCGACGACAAGCTGGCGGTTCCGCCGGCCTATGTCTCCGGCGACAATGGCAACGGCATCCTCGCATCCGGCGGCAGTGAGACCTGGGTCTTCGACGCGTCCGGAACAGCCAGCAAGGGGCTTCAGGAGAACCTCGCCACGGCCGGCGGCCAGTGGCTGGACGGCTCCGGCGAGGTGCTCGTCAGCGCCACGGATACGGACGGCAGCAGCTATTACGGCGCCGACCCGAAGATCGCGCTCAGCAAGACGACCGCCGACGGCTTCGGCCATCAGGGCGATTCCATCGGCGTGCTGCCCGGCCAAGGCGTGACCTGGATCTATCTGGTCACCAACACCGGCAATGTGCCGCTGGACCATGTTGGCGTCACCGACAGCGCTGCCGGCGTCACGCCGGTCTACCAGTCGGGCGACGGGAATGGCAACGGCAAGCTGGACACGAGCGAGACCTGGCGCTATGAAGCCGCCGGCACGGCCAGCCTCGGCTGGCACCTGAACACCGGCACGGCATCCGGCTCGTTCACCGACAGCGCTGGCCACAGCCGGACCAGCACAGCCACGGACGGCAGCGCCTACTACGGCCTGAGTGCCGGCCTGGTGACCAATGCCGGACTCCGGGAATTCGGCGATCTGTTCAACCTCATCTTCACACCGGACATCCGCAACTGGCCCGGCCACTACAAGCTGACCAGCAGCAACCCGGGGCAGTTCGCGTACAGCCTCTGCCTGCTCTCGACGGGCAGCACGTTGGCGGTTGAGCTGCCATACCCCTTCATCACAACCGGCGCCACCCCGATCCACGTCTACACCGGCGTCAATGTCCAGGACAACGGGTCCGGCGGCATCATCCTCATTCCGCGTCTGGATGAGGCGGTCGCCGTTCCCCAGCAGCAGGTCACGCTCGACAGCTACGGCAGCGCCCACACGGTCACGCTCAACCTGACCGGGCTGCCGGCCAGCGGCTTCATCTTTGTCACCCTCCATCTTGACGACGGCCTGGAGGGAACCAATGGCTGGACCCGCGGTGGCAATGACAGCGCCCTCTCGGATCCGGCGTTTAGTCTGCCCTATCCCAAGCTGCTTCAGCAGGCAGCCTATAACTTCCGCGCGCCCGCCCTCGCAGGCAGCCTGGACACCATCCGCAACCAGAACATCTTCAAGAACCTGAAGGGCTTCGGCGGCATTGTCCTCGACTCGCAAGGCGATGGCCTGGCGAACCGGCATATCCAGCTTTGGGGGCCCGACGGCACGCTGATCGAGACGATGACCACCGACACCAACGGCTGGTACTGGTCGAGGTACGTCCACAAGGGCAAGGAAGGCGTCTACCGGCTCTTCTATGTTGAAGGGAGCGAGTGGAGAAACGGCATTGTCATCGGCGGCGCGGTCAAGTTCGGGGAATGGAACATCGTTGACTGAGACCGCGCCGGCCTGTCCTGCCGGTCCTCCAGCAGTCCTGGGCGGCACGCCGCGAGCTGATGGCTGGTGGCGAAATGTGACTGACGGCATGATAGCAGGCAGATGCGCGATCAGATGATGCGGCAGGGCAGCCGGAAAGT
>CAYOHO010000496.1:0-1840 GCA_964403755.1 uncultured Oscillospiraceae bacterium | reverse complement strand
CGTTGGATTATTTAGCCCGGCCGGTGGCCTTTTTGTAAGCTTCATAGCCGCCGTTCTTCAGCCATTCGTCGATCGGGATGTCTTTGCCATCGATCAGGACGAATTCCTTGAACTCGCTGTAGCCTTCGCGGTCACCCTTGGTGTAGTCAAGTGTTCCACCGAGGCCAGGAATCTTGACCTTGTTCATCGCAACGCGCAGGGATTCGTCGTCATTCTTGCCGGCGATCTTCGCGGCTTCCCACATGGCCATCATTGTGTCATAACCACGGTAGGCGCCTTCATGACGCGGCATTTCCTTGTACTCTGCATAGTAGAGTTCCAGGAACTTCTTCATGTTCGGGATATTGCAGTCTTCGATCTTGGCATAGGTGACGTACGGGTATGCATAGTAGATGTAGTTGGAGTTTGCGGCGCCAGCAGTCTGCTGGTAGATCGGCGAGAAGGTTTCCTTGCAGGCGATCATGCCCTTGTAGCCTTTGTCACGGAGCTGCTTGACGAACGGTCCGAAGGTGGTGCCGATCAAAGACATGAAGATGGTGTCCGGATTGGCGGCGAGCAGCTTGGAGATCTGGCCGGAAAAGTCGGTGTCGTTCTGGTTTGTCTGCTCACGGGCAACAACCTTGACGCCCTTTTCTTCACAGGACTTCACGAATGCGTCGGCGGTGGACTTGCCGGTGTCGTCGGTGCCGTTGATGACGGCGACGCTGGTGTAGCCGAGCTTCTTGATCAGGTCGACGTCCTGCGGAACGATGCGGTTGTTGTTCGCGGAAGCACGGAAGGTCCAGATGCGGCTGGTGTCAGCCATCCAGGTGGCGGAGGTGCCGAGGCCGAAGTTGAAGACCTTGGCGTCATTGATGTAGGAGATGCAGGCAGAGACTTCATTCGAGTTGATGGAGCCGATGATCGCGTCGACGTTGTCGCTGGCGAGCATCTTCTGCACCACTTTGACCGCCTCTTCCGGCTTGCCGGTGGTGTCGTAGTGCTTGGTGGTAACGGTTGCGCCGTTGAATCCACCGGCCTTGTTGATTTCCTTGATCGCGATTTCGATGCCGCGCTTACCGTCATCGCCGGCCACCTGGTTGGCGCCGGACAGCTGCAGGTAGGTGCCGATCAGAAAGGTTTTAGCCGGAGCAGCAGTGGTGCCGGCGGTGGTGGCGGCCGTGGTGGCGCCAGAGGCAGTGGTGGCTGCTTT
Organism: uncultured Oscillospiraceae bacterium; assembly: GCA_964403755.1. Taxonomy (GTDB): domain Bacteria; phylum Bacillota; class Clostridia; order Saccharofermentanales; family UBA5734; genus JAXGXQ01. The sequence goes on along the minus strand of CAYOHO010000496.1, from coordinate 648 downwards.
GGTGGTAGCGGCGGTCGTGGCGGCGGTTGTCGTTGCGGTCGATCCGCATCCGGCTGCCGTCAGGATCATTGCGAAGACCAGGACCAGAACAAGAACTTTTTTAAGCATAATCTTCTCCTTTTCGACTGACTTTCGTTGCTGATACTTGTGAATGGTCAAAGACCGAAACACCCTACTCATGATATAGTCCAAGCTGTCGTGCGATGTTATAGATAGTTTTACCATAACGGAAGCAATCTATCAATTGGAATTCTTGCACTATAGACAATACTTAAACAGATTAACACCGGTTTGTATTGATGTCAATAATTTCCCGACATTGTTCACATTTCGCGGGTGCACGAAAAAAGACTCCGACATCAGGGTTTCCGGTGCACCAGGGCGGCTGCGTTCCCCTTTTGCCTGTGGCAATCGATCGGTTTGTTGATTAGAATGAGGGGGAAAGCACTGGCAGGAGGTCACATTTATGAAACGCTCACAGATCAACGCCGTTATCCGGGAAACCATCGCCTTCGCCGGCCGGCTGGGCTTCCAGCTGCCGCCTTTCACCCGTTGGACACCTGGCGACTGGGCCGACAGAGGCCATGAGTATGACGAAATCCGGGACAATATGCTGGGCTGGGACATCACCGATTATGGACTCGGTGA
>CAYOHO010000495.1:0-1841 GCA_964403755.1 uncultured Oscillospiraceae bacterium | reverse complement strand
ACCGCCAGGCAGCCGGCTGCCAGCCCCAGGAATGCCAGTCCCTGGAAGAGGCCGGGCACGCCGGATACAAAGTAGAAGGCAGCAACCGTGGCGATGGCGGCAAAGGCGGCCAGCAGCGCAAGATGTTCCGCCAGGCGCCCGCCGGTCAGCATGCCTGCTGTCAGCCAGACGAGGCCGGCCCCGAACAGGGCCAGACTGTAGCGATGCCTATGCTTTTCCAGGTGCTTCCACATGCGCCCTCCGCAGAAACCGGATTACCCCCTGATGATAACGGAAGCAGCAAGCGCAGCGCAAGCATGGCTGCAGTCGCTGGTCGGCGCCAATGCGGCGGGGGCCGCACGGCAGGATTGGCCGCGGCGGCGTGCAGCCGGGCGGCGGCGCCACGGACTGGCTGCTTCAGAGCAGCTGCTTGCGCTCATTGAAGAAGGATCGGTAGGCCAGGTAGCACGCGATGAACGAGGCAACGGATGTGGTCGAAAGCAGCATGAATGTGACCATGATCTGGTAGCGGACAGCCATCACCGGCGATGTGCCGGCAAGGATGAGTCCGGTCATCATCCCGGGCAGCGAGACGATGCCAAGGGTGCGGGCGGCGTCGATCGTCGGCATCATGCCGGTGCGGATCGACTCGCGGATGATCTCGACCGAGGACGGCAGCACATCGGCCCCGAGCGAGAGCCGCGTCTCGATGTCCTCGCGGCGGTGCTCGAAGTCGGCCTTGAGCTGGCGGAAGCAGAGCCCGATCGCCACCATGGCGTTGCTGACGATCATGCCGCTGACCGGAATCATCTGCGATGGCACGTACTGCAGGGCGCCCGCCAGCACCAGGATGCCGAGCGTCAGGGCGCTGCCGGCGCCGATCGCCAGGAACGAGACCGTGAAGGCGCGGCTGATCCCCTTGCCGCGGCGGGCAGCGTTGGCGGCGGCATTCACGATCATGACCAGCTGCAGGAGGGTCGTGAACCATGGGTTCTCCATGCCGAAGATGAAGTTGAGCAGATAGCCGACGGCGATCAGCTGGACGATCGCACGGACGACACCGATCAGGATGTCTTTCTCGAGGCGCAGCTTCTGGCTGGCCGAGAAGAGCATCGAGATCATGACCAGCGAGGAGGCAATCAGCAGGGATGTGACGGAGAGGCTGGCGCCGGTGTTCATGATGCCATCCCCCCTTCCCTGGCCTGGCTGTCGCTGACCCGGACCAGCCGGCTGATGTCGCTGCGGATCTGGTCGAGCTGGTGCGTGACCCAGAGCACGGTCAGGCCCTCGCGGTTGAGCGTGCGCACCGCTTCCGTGACCTTGACCGTGTTGTCATGGTCGAGCGAGGCAGTGACTTCGTCCAGCAGCAGCACATCGGGCGGACAGAGCAGCGAGCGGACCAGGGCGATGCGCTGCTGCTCGCCGCCGGACAGGTTGAGGACCGGCGCCGTGAGCAGTGACGCGTCGAGGTTGAACTGGCCGAACAGCTCGCGCATGCGGCCATGGTCCGGCTCGAGTCGGCGGATTTCGTAGGGAAAGGTGAGGTTCTCCATTACGGAATGGCCGAAGAGGTGCGGCTTCTGGAAGCAGTAGCCGACCTGCATGCGCAGGGTCGTCGGTTCGAGGTCTGCCAGGTCGGTGCCGCGGAAGCGGATGCGGCCGGAAGTCGGGCTGACCAGGTGGGCCGCCAGGCGCAGCAGGGTGCTCTTGCCGCTGCCCGAGGGGCCGACGACCGCGATGTAGTCTCCCGACAGCACGTCGAGGCTGACATCCTTGAGGATGTCCCGCTCCGTCGTGCGGAAGCCGGCATGCTCGAAGGCGAGCATGGTTTCCGGCCGGACGGCCGGGACAGGTTCACCGGT
>CAYOHO010000494.1:0-1845 GCA_964403755.1 uncultured Oscillospiraceae bacterium | reverse complement strand
GCCTCGCTGGCAAACCAGCCGATCTGGAGATCGCCGCGATCGTCAACTTCGGTGTCGTCGGGGTCGAGCAGGCGCTGACGGTCGCTCGGGCTGCGACCCTTCCAGATCCGAAATGCCTGATTTGCCGCATCCATGGTGCCATTCGGCGGTCGCCAGGCGATCTCGGACGGTTTACCCTTGCGGGCTTTGGTTTTCAGGTTGCTGCCCATGATCCCGGGCACGAAAACGATCGGGATGATCTTGGAGGGTGGTACGCCGACCCCGGCGCGAACCCCGAAACGGATCGGGCTGGTCACGCTCTGTGCCTTGACTTGGCCTTGTGCGTCGATCTCGACGGGGACGCGGCGGATGGGGTCGCTCATGATGAGTGCCTGGTTTGCTTTGGAATCAGGGAAGGACGAGACGGACGAGCTGGATGGCTTGTGCGGGTGATAGCGAGGTCCGCCCTTGCGCATCGGTGAGGCCTTCGATGACCTGTCCATCGTCGAGCGTCGCCCGATAGGCCCGGCCGGCGATGGGCTCGCCGGTCTGTTCGTTGTGGATCACGAAGCGTTCATCCGTTGCCAGGCTCGACTGCGGCAGGTCGGGCAGGTCGGCCTTGCCGCCACCGCCCTGATTGAAGTTGAAGCCGGGCGCCTTGATCTCGACGCCGCTGGCCGCGGACAGGGTGATCTTGCCGTCGGCGAGGGTGATCTGCGCGCCGCCGCTGCGCAGGGTGATGCCTTTGCCGGATTCGAGCAGGATCGATTCGAGGGATGTCAGCCGCAGGAGCTTGGCGGCGATCAGCTCCATTTCGTCCGACTGGGCCTGCAGGCTCAGTTTGCCGGCGGCGGCGATGAGCTTCATGCCGGCCTTGTGGGCGAAGGCGGCCAGGCCTTGCCCGGCGTGCAGGAGGAGTTTGCGCCCGGTGTTGAGGTGGGCGTCCTGGGCGGCGGTCAGGTTGAGCGCGGAGCCGCTGGCGGCGGCGATGGCCCCGGCGCTGCTCATGGCGAGGCCTGCAGGTGCGCTGATGGCGATGGCCGGGGCGCCGCCGCCGGCTTGCCAGCGCTTGATGTCGTCGGCGAGCCTGGCCGCCGGCTGGAGGTCGGCCGTGCCGGCCTGGTGAGTGGCGGCCAGCTCGGCGAGCTGCCGGGCGATGGCGAGCGCGGTGTCGAGCTGGCCGACGAGCTCCTGTCGGGCGAGCGCCTCGCCCTGGGCCTTGGCTTGCGCGTCGCTGGTGATGAGAAGGCCCTGCGCGGCGCGGATCGCGCCGGCGAGATCGCTGCGTAGCTCGAAACCTTCTCCGCGCGGTTCGGCTTTGCCGTCCTGGCGTGGGTGGCCGAGCCAGCCCTGGTTGAGGGCAGTATGGCCGTGCTCGCTGGCGAACTGGGTGCCGATCTGGCCTGGGCTGTCGTCGAAGCGCAGCTGCTGCAGGCGTGTGCCGTGCAGTTCGCGGGTACTCCAGCCGCTCACGGCATGGTTGGCGGGCAGGCTGCCGGCGTTGTTGAAATGGGGCGGGCGCTTGTCGGCGTTGTAGACGCGGCCGGTGATGAGGGGCCGGTCGGGGTTGCCGTCGAGGAACTGGACGATCACCTCCTGGCCGACGCGGGGCAGGGTGAGCTGGCCGTAGTGCTGGCCGGCCAGGTCGGTGGCGACGCGCACCCAGGCCGAGTTGTGGTCATCGTGCCGGCCGCTGCGGTCCCAGTGGAACTGCACGCGCACCCGGCCGTATTCGTCGGTGTGGATCTCGTGGCCGGCCGGGCCGACGACGAGGGCGGTCTGCAGGCCGTGGATGCGCGTCTCGTGGCTGCTGTGGCCGGGCGCCGGGCGCCATGGGATACGCTTGCGCAGGCAGCTGAAGCGGGC
>CAYOHO010000493.1:0-1848 GCA_964403755.1 uncultured Oscillospiraceae bacterium | reverse complement strand
GCTGCGCTGCGGCATCAGCGAACCGGATCAGCACCGGAGCCACGGCTGCCATGGCCGCGCGCTCGGTTCCGGCGACCACGCGCTCTGGGTGGACCTGCCGCAGACCCCGGAGAACCGCGAACGGCGCGCCGAGACTGGCCACAGCTGCCTGAACCACGCCGAAGCCGCCTGTATCCGCCAGATCCTGCTGACCCTGAGCGCCAACCTGCGCGCCAACGATCCGGCCGCCAGAAAGCAGGTCGGCGTCATCAGCTTCTACGCCGCCCAGGTCCGACTGCTGGAGACCCAGCTGCTGGATCCGGCATTCGCGGCCCGCGTGCCGAACCTGATCCTGCGCATCGGCAGCGTCGACCGCTTCCAGGGCATCGAATGCCCGATCGTCATCTGCAGCTTTGTGCGCAACAACGACCGGGGCGACATCGGCTTCGCCAGGGATCCGCGCCGGGTCAATGTCGCCCTCTCGCGCGCCCAGGAACTGTCGGTGATTGTCGGCTGCAGCGCCCTGTTCTGCGACGGCAACGGCAGCGACGAGGCAGCCGCCATCTACCGCACCGTCGCCGAACGCATCCGCGAACACGGAGGATTCCGCCATGCTCTGGACTTTGCATGAGCCGCGAGAAGCGCTCGCCCCGGACCTGGCGGAAGCAGCCCGCCCGCTCCTGGCCGGCGGCGCCGCCATCATCGCCGCCCGCACCTGGCTGTATCCCGTCGAGAAGCAGCGAGTCGTCATCCAGCTGAGCCGTCTTCGCCCCTGGACCGTGCTCGAGGAATATGTCATCCGGGCTGCCGCCCTGCCGGACCAGACGGAACCGGTCACCATCGTCCTGACCGCAGACCTGCTTGGACTGGACACCGTGTTTGTCGATCAGGCAGCGGCCGCCCTTTCCGCGAGCGGCTGCCTCGACGCGGCCGCCCTCCCCGTTCTTGCCTTGACCGCAGCCGGGCGGGCCGCGCTTGAAACGAAGCAGATCGCCGATAACGGCCCGACGGAAACCCTGGAATACTTCTTCGACCGCAAGTTTGGCGCCCTCTATGGCCGCATCGAACCCGGCAACGGTGATCCGGCCTGGCCGGAATCGGCTGTGCTCGACCAGTCAGTCGCCAGCCTCAAGGAATATGTTGGCCGCCCGTTCATCCGCCGGGCGGCCCAGGTCATGGGAAGGGAGATCGAGCCGCGCGGCTCCGGGCTGGCCATTGCCGGCATCATCAGCGCCACCGTCGTCGAGCCAGGCCTGACCCGCATGGGCGAGCTCTGGACCTGGGATGCGGCCGCCGGGAAGGCGGCCTGTGCGATCTGGGACTTCGCACGCGGCTGCTTCCATGACGAGCTGGGCGCCTTCATTGGCAGCACGCCCGGCGCCACCGGCCTGCGGCTGGTCGAGGGGCGCGACGGCGCCGGTCCGACCGTGCGCTGGCGGCGCTGAACGCAGCGCGGACAGTGCCGAGCGACGCCGACGGGGCCAGCGATTCGAGCGGGCCGCTGCAAGCCATGGAAATTGCATAAAAAGGCACCGGCTCGACACCGGTGCCTTTTCAAGTGCAGTGGATGCAGTGGATGAGTCCGGCCAGCTGTTCCGACATCACGGGCGGTTCTACCGGATTGACAAGCTGTTCCGACATCACGGGCGGTTCTACCGGATTGACAAGCGGTTCCGCCATCACGGGCGGTTCTGCCGCCGGCTGCTCAGCCATCACGGGCGGTTCCGCATTGGCTGCTCAGCCGACGGTGAAAATGACCTTCAGGGCCTGCTTGCTGCGGATCAGCTCCATGGCTTCGGCGATCTGGTCCATCGGCATGACATGGGAGTAGAAGTCCTTCGGGTCCACCTGGCCGTTCTGGATGTAGCG
>CAYOHO010000492.1:0-1853 GCA_964403755.1 uncultured Oscillospiraceae bacterium | reverse complement strand
CCGCCAAACCCTGGGCGTTGGTGGTCATCGACAGATCCTCGATGGCGCCGGCGGCCAGCACGGCGCGGATGATCTCCGTCAGATCCCGGCGCAGCAGCGGTTCACCGCCGGTCAGGCGCACCTTGCGAATGCCCAGGCCGGCCATGCAGCTGACGATCCGGCCGATTTCCGACGCCGAAAGCAGCCGCCGCGGCTGGCTGTCCGGACAGCCGCCCGGCCGGCAATACAGGCAGTTCAGGTTGCACTGTGCGGTGACGGACAACCGCAGATAGATGATCTCGCGTCCGAACTGGTCAATCATGGCTGGTCCTCCGGCACTTGCCCCCAGATCACGGTACCGGGTTTGTCCAGCCCGTAGCCGCCGAGAGACTGCACCCGGGCGGCGAAATCCGCCGAACGCAGCAGGCGCAGAAAGCGCTGCACCGGCTCGCTGGACCAGGCCAGGCGGTCGATCAGGAAATCGTAGGCTTCATCGGCCAGGGGGACGAAATCCAGTCCGAACAATCGGGCAGCGGCATAGATTCCCAGGCCGGCGTCGGCGCTGCCGGCCCGGATCAGGGTGGCGACCGCCGAATGGGTGTATTCCTCGCGGCCGTAGCCGCGCAGGTCGGCGCCACTGAGGCCGGCCCGGCGCAGCAGTTCGTCGCAAAGCAAGCGGGTGCCGGAGCCTTTCTGGCGGTTGACATAGGCCAGGCCGGCGCGGGCCACATCCTGCAGGCTGGCGACCCGGGCTGGATTGCCCGGCGGCAGCATCAGGCCCTGGCTGCGCCGGACGCCGCGGACCAGGACCGCGCCGCCCTGGGGGAAGGAGCGTTCCAGATAAGGGACATTATACTGGCCGGTTGCTTCGTCCAGCAGATGGATGCCGGCCAGGTGGGCGTCATGACGCCGGATGGCCATCAGGCCGGCCATGCTGCCCTGGTGGGCGGAACTGATGCTGCAGTCCGGACCATAAGCCCGGCGCATCAGATCGGACAGCTCATCGATCAGCGGATCATGGCTGCCGATCACGCTCAGGGCGTTCAGGATCTCCGGCTCCGGCCGCAGAAGGGTTACCGGGCTGACGGCGGCTGCCGGCAGGCCTTCGGATTCGCGGGGGATGACCAGCAGGCCGTCCGCTTTCAGGAAGGAATTGACCGCTCCGGCGCCGCGGTCCAGGGGGGTGGCGATCCAGTCGGCGCCGATCCGGGCCAGGCGGACCCGGATGAATTCCTGGTATTTCAGGGACGACACGATGGCGCGCGACAGGCGGGCCGTCAGTTGCGGCCGGCTGGGCAGGCAGAGACCGCCGAGATCCCGCAGCAGCGGCCGGACGACCTGCTCAAGCACTATCAAAGCCGAGACCGGGTAGCCGGGAATGCCGACGACCGGCTTGGCGCCGCTGCCTCCGAGAATGGTCGGCTTGCCGGGCCGGATGGCCAGGCCGTGGCAATAAACGGCGCCGGTGCGGGCGATGATCTCGGCGGTGCGGTCATCGCGTCCGGCCGACGATCCGGCGTTGACCAGGACGATGTCGCAACGGTCCAGCGCCTGGCGCACCGCGGCTTCGAGCGTGTCGGCGCGATCGGGCACGATCGGCAGGATCAGGGGGTCGGCGCCCCATTCCTGCAAGGTGCCGGCCAGGATTGTCGAGTTGAATTCAATGATCTCGCCGGCCGCCGGCTGCGCATCCGGCCCGACCAGCTCATCGCCGGTCGGGATGATGCCGATCGCCGGTTGGCGGCGGACGGTCACCGTGCGGACGCCGGCAGCCAGCAAAGCGCCCAGGGCAACCGGCGTCAGGAGACTGCCGGTTGGCAGCAGCATGTCGCAGGCGCAGAAGTCTTCGCCGATCTGACGCACATGCTGCCAGG
>CAYOHO010000491.1:0-1856 GCA_964403755.1 uncultured Oscillospiraceae bacterium | reverse complement strand
ACTATTAGGGGGAGATAACCATGCAAGCTTTGACATCAGAATTTAGGAAGGGCTTGAAGATTCTTATTGACGGCGAGCCATTTACCATCGTCGAGTTTCAACACGTGAAGCCCGGAAAGGGCGGTGCCTTCGTCCGAACGCGGGTCAAGAGTCTGGTATCCGGAAGGGTGCTCGACGTAACCTACCGTTCCGGCGACAAGGTGGAGGTCCCAGAGGTGGAAGACCGTCAGATGCAGTACCTCTACAAAGAAGGGGACAACTTCTATTTCATGGATGCCGACAACTACGACCAGCTCTTTATCACCGAGAAGGCCCTTGGTGATGCCAAGAACTATGTGAAAGAAGGCATTGTTCTTGCCGTATCATTCTACAAGGGAGACGCCCTCGGCGTTGATCTGCCTAACTTCGTCAATCTGAAGATTGCCAAGACCGAGCCGGGCATCAAGGGCGATACGGCTCAGAACGCTACAAAACCGGCTGAGCTCGAATCGGGCTTTATCATACAGGTCCCCCTCTTTTTGGAAGAGGGCGACGTGGTCAAGATCGATACGAGATCGGGCCAGTATATTGAGCGGGTTTCTAAATAGAGGGAACATGTTTATCACTTTCGAGGGGATTGAGGGAAGCGGAAAGACGACCCACGTCGACCTTCTGAGCGACTATCTGTGCCAGAAGGGCTTCCGGGTGATCAAGACCAGAGAACCAGGCGGAACGCCGGTCGGAGAGTCCCTTCGCAACGTGCTTCTGAAGAAGGACCTCCAGGTCCTACCCCTTACCGAACTCCTCGTATTTCTCGCCAGCCGGGCTCAGCACGTCGAAGAGGTTATCAGACCGGCGCTGGAGGAGGGCAACGTTGTCCTGTGCGACCGGTTCGTTGATGCCAGTTATGCCTACCAGGGGTATGGAAGGGGTATCGATCTTGGGATTATCGAGACCCTAAACAGGCTGGTGACAAAGGGTGTCCGACCCAATCTGACCATTCTCCTGGATTGCCCGGTTGACGTAGGCCTTGGTCGAAAGAGCGCCGACGGCAATCTGGACCGGTTTGAAAAGGAGGAGCTCTCTTTTCATCAAAAGATTAGGAATGCGTACATCGAGCTCGCTGAAGACGATCCCAAGAGATTTGTGGTGTTGAACGCAAGAAAGGACCTTGCAAAGACACAGGAAATTATACGAGAAAGGGTCGAGAAGCTACTGAAAAACCATGGGGTATGAGACGATCATAGGCCATGCAAGGCCGAAAAAATTATTGAACTCCATGCTGGAGAGCGACCGGCTGCCCCATGCCCTCCTCTTCTCGGGCCCACCCGGTGTGGGAAAATTCACGCTCGCCATGGAACTGGTAAAGACCCTTTTCTGCGAAAGGTCGTCTACCTGTGGCCGTTGCAGGACCTGTCAGAACGTCGAGCGGAGGAACCATCCTGACCTGAGAATCATCGAAAGCGAGACGTCAATCGGCATAGAGGATCTGCGCAATCTCCAGAAGGAGATCTACCAGGCTCCCTATGAGCAGAAGCGACGAATAATCATTTTCGACGGGGCAGAGAAGATGACCAGGGACGCAGCCAATGCCCTTTTAAAAACCCTGGAGGAGCCGCCCATCTATAACGTTTTTGTGCTGATCACTTCTAACGAACGGGAGATTCCTCTTACGATCAAATCACGATGCGTTCGCATTGGGTTCGGCCCTCTCTCCCGGAATGATATCCGCGCCTATTTTCTGAACCTCAAGAATCTGGACGAGAAGAAGGCGGAACTAACAGCCACCCTGAGTTACGGCAGCATCTCCGTAGGGCTCTTCTGGCTGGACGATGCCCACCTGCTCATCCGGCAAAAGCTGGCGGAAGCTATTCTGG
>CAYOHO010000490.1:0-1857 GCA_964403755.1 uncultured Oscillospiraceae bacterium | reverse complement strand
CTGGCGTTTCGGCGGCGGTCTCGAACATGATCTTCAGAACGATGACGAGAAGCATCTCAATGCGTTGAAGGAGGGGCTGGACGCCGGATTCACGCGGATCGATACCGCCGAAAGCTACGCTGCCGGATATGCCGAAACCCTGACCGGGCGGGCCATTCAGGGACGCAAGCGCGACAGTCTGTTTCTTACCTCGAAAGTGTGGAAAACCAACCTGACGTACGACGGCGTTCTCCGCGCGGCGGAAGGCTCCCTGAACCGTCTCGGCACGGACTTTCTGGACCTCTATCTGATCCATCAGGTCAATGAGGAAATCCCGCTGAAGGAAACCGTCCGCGCGATGGACCGTCTGGCGGAAGAGAAAATGGTCCGCAGTATCGGAGTGAGCAATTTTGCGGCGGAGCGTTTTCAACGGGCTCAGGCGTATGCCGACCACAAGATCGTCCTCAATCAAGTTCACTACAGTCTGGTGGTGCGCGAACCCGAAAAAGAGCTTCTTGCGTTTTGTCAGGACAGCGATGTGATTCTGGAGGCGTGGCGTCCTTTGCGGGAGCTCAAGGAGTGCGAACTTCTGCTGGACCTTGCGCGCAAATACGATCGCACTCCGGCGCAGATTGCGCTGAGCTGGCTCCTTTCGCAGAAAAACGTCGTGACGCTTTCCGCCTCGACTTCGCCCTCTCATCTGCGCGAAAATCTGGCCGCCGCCGACATCGCCTTGTCCGCGGAAGAGATCGAGAAACTACGCGCCGATTATCCGTTTAAAATGGATGCTTCCCCCGCCGTCCCGCTTCGTTGAAACGAATGCCCGCATTGTCCATATTCAATTGATTCTCCTTTGAGGATAGAGAAGAAAAGGTTTCTTTTGAATTTAAAAAATTAGTACATTCGTTTAAATAATATCATTTTTTCAAGCCCCACGGCGATAGTTGTTACAGTAGAAAGAAAAAGAATTTTCGTGAAGAGGAAAACGAAATGCGGAAAATTGGATGAAACAGTGAAAAATGTCAATACGGCAAAAAATTCAAATGGCATTTGTAAGTCAAAAAAAGTAGGCTCGAAAAATTGAAAAAACGACTTTTTCTCGGTTTTTCTGACAAAAACCTCATTTTTTTCAAAAAAAAGAGAAAAAAAATAAAAAAAAATTTTGTAAATTCGTTGACTCACAGTAAATTAAATTATCACCTTAACAAAGGAGGTTATCCACATGGCCACGAAAACTATCAAGAAGGCAGCTGCGCCTGCCAAGAAAGCCGTCGCTAAAGCCGCCCCCGCGAAAAAAGCCGCTCCTGCAAAGAAAGCCGCTCCCGCGAAGAAGGCCGCTCCTGTGAAGAAGGCCGCCCCCGCGAAGAAAGCCGCCGCTCCTGCGAAGAAGGCTGCTCCCGCGAAAAAGGCCGCTCCTGCGAAGAAGGTTGCCGCTCCTGCGAAGAAGGCCGCTCCTGTGAAGAAAGCCGCCGCTCCCGCTAAGAAGGCCGCTGCTCCCGCGAAGAAAGCTGCAAAGAAATAACCTGCAAGTCAGTATTCTGAAGGATGCCGTTCATTTGGACGGCATCCTTTTTTATGTCCTTGAGGTTTTTGGATTTTCTTGAAAATGGGCGTGATTCCACATGCGGAGTGTTTCTTTTTTTTCTTTTTTCTCCGGGAAAGGCAAAGTGAAATTAGGACGCCTGTCATCTTATTTTCGCGGGCTGTCACCCCATGGATAGCATCCCCGGAATCCGCCTGGAATAATTATTTTTTCCCGACTATCAGGAAATGTTGAGGAAGGACATCGCAGCGGACAACATCGCTGAAACCCGCGTTGCGGAGTTGATCCATGACGGTTTCTTCAGAAACCCTGATTCCGAGCGGAGGCCCTTCATT
>CAYOHO010000489.1:0-1857 GCA_964403755.1 uncultured Oscillospiraceae bacterium | reverse complement strand
GGTCACCTCGTAGTTGATCGTGCCCTCGAGCGCAGCGATCTCGTCGACGCTGAGCTCGACCGTCCGGCCGCCGGCCTTCTGGCGGCCGAAGAGCACGACCTCGCTGCCCAGCGCCACGTCCACCGGCGCGTCTGTGACGTCCGCCATGCAGGTGTCCATGCAGATGCGGCCGACGATGGGGAACCGGCAGCCCCCGATGAGCACTTCGGCCTCACCGGAGAGGCGGCGCGAGTAGCCGTCGGCGTAGCCGATCGGGATCGTGGCGATGCGCGAGGGGCGCCGGGTATAGAAGATGCGGCCGTAGCTGATCGGTGTGCCGGCTGGCACATCCTTGACCAGGATCACGTTGGACTTGAGGGTCATGGCGGGCTTGAGCGTGACCGGCAGCACCGGCGGCGGGCAGCCGGGCGGCATCATGCCGTAGAGGGCCAGGCCGGGCCGGACCATGTCGAGGTGCAGCTCGGGGAAGCGCAGGGTGGCGGCGCTGTTGCAGCAGTGCTTGATCGGGATCGGCATGCCGATGCGGTCGAGTTCGCGGCAGATGCCCATGAAGCGCTCGAACTGCTCGCGCGTGAAGGTGGTGTCGGCTTCATCGGCTGCGGCAAAATGGGTGAAGATGCCTTCGATGATGATGCGCGGCAGGGCGTGGATGTCGGTGATCGCCTTGATCGCCTCGTAGCCGGACTGGAAGCCGACGCGCCCCATGCCGGTGTCGACCTTGATGTGGATGCGGACGTCCCGGCCGAGCCGTTCGCCGGCGGCTGACAGGGCGGCGGCAAGGTCACGGCTGTAGACAGTCTGGGTGATGCCGGCGGTGATGATCTCCTCCGCCCGGCGCGGGTCCGTGTAGCTGAGCACGAGGATGGGCACATCGATGCCGGCCCGGCGCAGCTCGAGCGCCTCGTCGAGCATCGAGACCGCCAGGCGCGAGGCGCCGTTGGCCAGCAGCACGGGCACGACCTCGGCGACGCCGTGGCCGTAGGCGTCGGCCTTGACGACGGCGCAGATCTCAGTGCTCCGGCGGATGGCCTTGCGCAGGCTGCGGATATTGTCGCGGATGCAGGAAAGGTCGACATCGGCCCAGGAGCGGTAGAGGAAGGCGTCGGGCGTGTCGGCGGCGCTGCCGTTCAGGCGGGCCTGCGGATTCGTGGATTCGGGTGACTGGTCCATCTTCAGGCCAGCCCGGGCGTCCATGCTGTCATGTTCGGTCATGTCGGGAAAACCTCCACTTGATTGCCATCCCAGCCGGCCAGCCGGAAGGCTTCGGGAAAGAACGGGATCAGGTCGCCCGGCAGCAGCGTGCGGGCGGTGGCGCTCCGCGCCGCCAGGTCGGCGGCGAGGCCATGCAGATGGACGGCGCAGAAGGCGGCGGTGAAGGGGGCGAGCCCCTGCGCCAGCAGGCCGAGCACGAGGCCGGCGAGCACGTCGCCGGAACCGCCGCGCGCGAGGCCGGTATTGCCGGTGCCGTTGATGAGGACACGGCCTTCCGGCGCGGCAATGACGGTTGCAGCCCCTTTAAGGACAATGACGCTGCCGAACAGGGCCGCCAGCCGGGCCGCGGCCACATGGCGCGGCAGGCCCTCACTGTCGGGCTGCAGGCGGCGGAACTCGCCGATGTGCGGCGTGAGGACCGCCGGCCCGCGGGCCGGGTCGCCGCTGCGGGCCTGCAGCAGCGGCAGGAAGCGGTCGGGTTCGGCCGCAATCAGGGTGAGGGCGTCGGCATCGAGCACCAGCTTCGGTGCCTGCCGGATCAGCATCTCGACCAGGGCAGCCGACCGAGGGGTCACCCCGATGCCCGGCCCGATGGCAGCGGCCTGCGGCGCCTTGGCCAGCAGGCCTGCCAGCTGGCTGAGGACC
>CAYOHO010000488.1:0-1859 GCA_964403755.1 uncultured Oscillospiraceae bacterium | reverse complement strand
TGCGCAGCGCAGCCTCGATGACGCCGCCGGTCGTGCCGAAGATGACGCCGGCGCCGGTGGACTCGCCCAGCGGGTTGTCATACTCGCCATCCGGCAGGCTGTTGAAGTCGATGCCGGTCTCGCGGATCATCATCGCCAGCTCGCGTGTCGTGATGACCCAGTCGACGTTCTTCGTGTGCTCGTCGCCGAGCTCCGGCCGGGCCGCCTCGTTCTTCTTGGCGAGGCAGGGCATGACCGAGACGACAACCAGCCGCTCCGGATCGATGCCGAACTTCTCGGCATAGAAGGTCTTGGCGACGGCGCCGAACATCTCGTGCGGCGACTTGCAGGTGGACGGGACGTCGAGCAGGTCCTGGAACTGGTGCTCGAAGAACTTGACCCAGGCGGGGCAGCAGCTGGTCAGGATCGGCAGGCGTCCGCCGTGCTCCAGGCGGTGGATGAACTCCGACGCCTCCTCGATGATCGTCAGGTCGGCGGCGAAGTCGGTGTCGAAGACCTTGCTGAAGCCGAGCTGGCGCAGGGCCGCGACCATCTTGCCGGTGACGATGGTGCCCGGCTCAAGGCCGAACTCCTCGCCCAGGGCCACGCGGACGGCCGGCGCGGTCTGCACGATCACGACCTTCTGCGGGTCGTTGAGCGCCTTCCAGACCTGGCGAATGTTGTTGATCTCGGTCAGGGCGGCGGTCGGACAGACCGCAACGCACTGGCCGCAGTAGGTGCACATGGTGTCGACCATCGGCAGGCCGAAGGCGGGGCCGACGATCATGTTGAAGCCGCGGCCGATGCCGGAGAGGATGCCGCAGGTCTGGACCTTGTTGCACATCGTCTCGCAGCGGCGGCAGCGGATGCACTTGTCGAGGTTGCGGTAGATCGCCTTGCTCGACACGTCCTTGGGGTAGGTCGACCGTTCGCCCTCGTAGTGGACTTCGCCGCGCACGCCCAGGTCGGCGGCCAGCTTCTGCAGGTCGCACTTCTGGTTCTTCTCGCAGTTCAGGCACTCCTTGGGGTGGTTCGACAGCAGCAGCTCCACCATGGTGCGCCGCGCCTTGACGACGCGGGGCGTCGTCGTCTTGATCGACATGCCCTCCATGACGTAGGTCGCGCAGGCGGGGGCGAGGTTGCGCCGTCCCTCCAGCTCGACCATGCAGACCCGGCAGGAGGCAGCCTGGTTGACCGCCTTCAGGTTCAGGTCGTGCAGGTCCAGGTGGCACAGGGTCGGGATGTTCACATTGACCAGGCGCGCCGCCTCCAGGATGGTGAGCTGGTCCGAAACGGTCAGTTCGGTGCCGTTGATCTTGATCTTGACATCACGCATTCCGATTCACCAGTCCCTTCCTAAACTTTCTCAATGGCGCTGAACGGGCAGGTCGTGTAGCAGACGCCGCACTTGATGCACCTGGACTGGTCAATCGTGTGCAGCTTCTTGACGGCGCCCGAGATGCACTTGACGGGGCAGGCCCTGGCGCAGGCGGTACAGCCGATGCACTTGTCGAGGATGTTGTAGCGGACCAGGCTCTTGCAGACGCCGGCGGGGCACTTGTGGTCGACCACATGCGCCCTGTATTCGTCCATGAAGTGGTTGATTGTGCTCAGGACCGGGTTCGGCGAGGTCTGGCCGAGACCGCACAGCGACGTGTCCTTGATGATCGTGCCCAGCTCCTGGAGCTCTTCGATGTCGTGCAGCGTACCCTTGCCCTCGGTGATCCGCGTCAGGATCTCGTGCAGGCGCTTGTTGCCCACGCGGCAGGCCGTGCATTTGCCGCAGGACTCGTCCATCGTGAACTCGAGGTAGAACCGCGCGACATTGACCATGCAGTCGGTTTCGTCGAGCACGATCATGCCGCCCGAGCCCATCATCG